>CAZMMV010000074.1:0-8039 GCA_964567475.1 uncultured Tissierellaceae bacterium
TTTTTTTATTGTATATTTTATTGTATAGTTGTAATAGCTGTGTACATATTATATACTAATAATAGTCGAAACAAATCTATAATTGACACCTAAAGGAGTGAAATCAATTAAAAGCTTTAAAATGGGAATTATACTAATATTTTTAATAAGTAGTTTATTACTTTCTTCATGTAGAAAAAGTATAAATAATAAAAGTACAAAAGATATACCAGATATAAGAACAGAAGTTGATTTTTTAAATCAACCTAATACAAATTGGGCATCATATAGAGAAACAAGAGATATTAAGTCAATTTATATGACTGGTAATACAACAGGTTGGAAAAAGAGATTTCATGAACTAGTAGATTTCATGGATAATACTGAAATAAATGCAACTGTTATTGATATAAAAGATGATTTTGGAGAATTAACTTATAACTCAATGATCCCAATGGTAAAACAAGTAGAAGCTGATAAAAATATTAAAGATAAAGATTTTATGGGTACAATGGACCTATTAGAAGAAAAGGATATATATACAATTGCTAGAATAGTAACCTTTAAAGATAGAACAGCAGCAGGTAAAAGACCTGATTTAGCTGTAAAATCAAAAGATGGATCTATTTGGAGAGATAACAAAGGTGATGCATGGTTAAATCCCTACAATAGACAATCTTGGGAATATCCTATAAAGATAGCAGAAGAAGCGGCCTTAAAAGGATTCAAAGAAATACAATTTGATTATGTAAGATTTCCCACAGATGGGAAAAGGGATTTAATAGAATATGGAGATGTAAATGGTGAGCATATGCAAGATGCCATAGCAGGATTTTTAAGTCATGCAAGGGAAAGATTAGCTCCATTAGGTGTATATGTTTCAGCAGACGCATTTGGGCTAGTAACTACGGCAGAGGATGACATGGGATTAGGCCAACATCTGGAAAGTTTAGCAAAGTCAGTGGATATTATTTGTCCTATGGTATATCCATCACATTATGCTCTAGGGACATATGGTATTACATATCCAGATTCTAATCCTTATGCAATAGTAAAGAAAAGCATGGAAGTTGCCAAAAAAAGAATAGATGCAATGGATACAAAAGAACAAAAGGCAATACTTCGTCCTTGGTTACAAGATTTTTCAGCTCCCTGGTTAAGACAAGATTATGGTTCTAATTATGTTTCCTATGGACCAGAGCAAATAAAAGATCAGAAAAGAGCTACCTATGATGCAGGATTAACGCAATGGATATTTTGGAATGCAGCAAATAAGTTTACAGAGAATGGATATTAGAAAGGAGTGTTTTTTTATGAGATATGAAGGATCACTATATAGACCTCCTAGTGAGGCATATAGTTTAATATTGCAAGCTACAATAGGTTGTACTCACAATAAATGTACATTTTGTTCAATGTATAAAGACAAAAAGTTTAGACTTAGACCCACAGAGGAAATAATAGAAGATTTAAAAACAGGAAGAGCAAGATATAAAAGAGTAAATAGAATATTTATAGCAGATGGAGATGCTTTAGCTATAAAAAACATAGAATTAGAGAAAATATTGACCTTTATAAAAGAAAACTTTCTAGAATGTGAAAGAGTAGGAATATATGGTTCTCCAAAGGCAATACTTTCAAAAACTCCAGAAGAATTAAAAAGACTAAAAGACCTAGGTATAGGTATCATATATTTAGGAGTTGAGTCTGGATCAGAAAAGATACTAAAATCTATAAACAAGGGTGTATCCAGGGATGAAATGGTATCAGCAGGACAAATGGTAGTTCAATCTGGTATCAAACTGTCAGTTACCCTTATATCAGGTATAGGAGGAAATAAAGATTCTCATGAACATGCCATAGAATCAGCTAAGATAATTAATGAAATAAACCCAGATTATGTAGGACTTCTTACCTTGCTAATAGAAGAAGGAGTTCCTTTATATGAAGATCTTCAATCAGGTAAATTTACATTATTAACTCCTAAGGAAGTTCTTTTAGAGACTCGTACCATGGTAGAAAATATAAATATAGATAATTGTGTATTTAGAAGCAATCATGCATCTAATTATGTTTCTTTAAGGGGAACATTATCTCAAGATAAAGATCTAATATTATCTCAAATAGATGAGGGACTTAAATTATCAGGCTTAGAAGAAAAAGATTTATTTAGAAGACTTTAATATGTAAGGAGACTTTTGTCTCCTTTTTATTTTATAAAAAATCTTGCACAATATATAAATTAATGCTATACTAACAAAGGATAAAAATTAATAAAGAATAAAAATTAATAAAGACCTAGCAATAAATTATCATATTTGTTAAGTTAGGATAGTCTTTAAATCAGTCCAGAGAGGCTGGAAAGGGGAAGATAAAATGGTAGAAAATTCAATCAAGGAGTCAATTACTTCACAAGCAGAGGAAAATTCACTTTTACACAATTCAAAAAGAGTAATTTTAGCATTGCAACATCTTATAGCAATGTTTGGAGCAACAGTACTTGTTCCCATGTTAACAGGGTTAAACCCCTCAGTTGCACTATTCTCAGCAGGTGTAGGTACACTTATATTTCATTTATGTACAAAGGGCAAAGTTCCCGTATTCTTGGGTTCTTCTTTTGCATTTATTCCAGTAATCATTACAGTAAAAACTTTATATAATGGAGATTTAAGATATGCTCAAGGTGGAATAATGGTAGCCGGATTGATTTATGTATTAGTTTCTTTTCTTATTAATAAAATAGGAGTAGAAAAAATTCAAAAATATCTTGCACCTCAAGTAGTAGGTCCTATGATTATAGTAATAGGAATGAATATGATACCAACAGCCTTTGGAATGGCAAAAGAAAGTTTCTTAGTAGCAGGTATAACTTTAGGCGTAGCACTTATTATAAATTTTGGAACAAAGGGATTTATAAAAGAACTAGCCATATTAATAGGAGTAGTTGTAGGATATTTAGTATCTTTGAAAATAAACTTAGTTGATATAGCTTTAATAAAGCAGGCTTCAATAGTTTCAATACCTGGATTTACACTACCTAGATTTGATATAGGAGCCATAGCAATTATAGCACCAGTAATACTTGCAGTATTTATGGAGCATTTAGGAGATATAACTACGAATGGACAAGTAGTAGGCAAAGATTTTATAAAAGATCCAGGATTAAACAGAACTTTATTAGGAGATGGACTTGCAACTATATTTGCATCTTTAATAGGTGGACCAGCTAATACAACTTATGGTGAAAATACAGGAGTTCTTGCAATAACTAAAAATTATGATCCTTCAATACTTAGATTAGCTGCAGTATTTGCAATAATATTGGGATTTGTAGCTAAAATCGGAGCAGTATTATCAACTATTCCAAATGCGGTAATGGGTGGTATATCCTTGATGTTGTTTACAATGATATCTCTAATAGGATTTAAAACAATAAAAAATCAAGAAGTAAAATTTAATGTGAGAAATATAGTAGTTATGGCTACAATATTGATATTAGGTTTAGGGTCTGGTATAGTAGAGTCTAAATTTGGCATAGTCTTGGGAATTCCAATAACTAGTGACATAAGTATTTCAGGATTAAGTTTTGCAGCTTTAGTTGGAATAATATTAAATGGATTATTAAATAGAAAATAGATAAAATATATAAAGGGTCTACTGTTTTAGCAAAGAGTAGACCCTTTATATATCTAAAAATAGACAAAATATACAATTAGGTATAAAATAGATTATATTGGGAGAAATTTGATAAAGGAGTTTTTTCATGAACAAAAGGATAATAGTTATTGGTGGTGGAGCTGCAGGAATGATGGCAGCAATATCAGCAAAAATAAATGGTGGTGACGTAATCTTATTAGAAAGAAATGATAGGGTGGGCAGGAAACTTTTAGCTACAGGAAATGGTAGATGTAACTATACAAATAAGAATTTAACTATAAAAAATTATCATGGATCCAATCCAAAATTTGCTTACAGTGTATTATCACAGTTTAATGTGGATACTACAATGGAATTCTTTGAAATAATGGGGATAACTCCTGCAATAGAGGATAATGGTAAAGTTTTTCCACTATCTTTCCAAAGCTCTAGTATGTTAGATGTTTTTAGATATGAAATTGAAAGCGAAGGAATAGAGTTAATCACAGATGCTTATGTATCTAATATAAAAAAGGATAAGAAATTCAATGTAATATTAAAAGATGGAAGGACGTTCCAAGGGGATAAAGTTATATTAGCAACAGGCGGTAGGTCCTTACCTAATAGTGGATCAGATGGGAATGGTTACAAACTATGTGAAGAACTAGGTCATAGTATAGTTGATGTATTTCCAGGGCTTGTTCAATTACAACTAGAAGGAAATGTTTTTAAGCCTTTGAATGGAACAAAATTTCTTGGCAGAGCAGGCATTTATATAGATGACAAATTGATACTAGAAGACACAGGAGATATACTATTTACTAGTTATGGTATATCAGGACCTCCAATACTTCAGTTAAGCAGAGATGCATTAGAATATATAAGAAAAGGAAAAGAAGTTGAACTTAGAGTTTCAATTATACACACAAAAAATATAGAAGAATTATATGAATATCTTATATATAGATTAAGCCTAATGTCTAAAAAAACCATAGAAGTAGGATTAATAGGCCTAATCAATAAAAAACTTATATTACCAATACTTAAAGAAATAAATATAGATAGAAATAAAAACTCAGCAAATCTTTCTAAAGAAGAAATAAGGAGACTTGCAGAAGTATTGATATCATGGAGTTTCAAAGTCACAGGAAGTCAACCTTGGGAGTATGCCCAAGTAACTGCTGGTGGAGTCAATACAAAAAATATAAACAATAAGACCATGGAGTCAAAAATTCATAGTGGCCTATATATAGTAGGAGAATTAGTAGATATAGATGGAGACTGTGGCGGATATAATTTACAGTGGGCATGGTCATCAGGATATATTGCAGGTGAAAATGCTGCTTTAAACTAAGTAAAGGTGAGGGATAAAATGTTAAGTAAATTAATAGAATTAGAAGAACAGGATAAAAGCATAAAGGTAGCATTAATAGGTGCTGGATTGATGGGTAAGGGATTAGTAAGTCAAATGATGTTAGTAAAAGGAATGATCCCTTCTTTAGTTGTTAGCAACAAAATTCAAGATGCAATAAAAGCTTATACACTAGCAGGAATTACAAGGGAAGATATTGTAGTAGCTAGAAATTTAAATGATATAAATATTGCTATGGAAAAAAATAAATATGTAGTAACAGATATAACTGAATATGGAGCAAAAGCTAATTTAATAGATGTAGTTGTAGATGCAACTGGTGTGCCAAACACAGGTGCAAAGATAGCAATGAGTGCCATAGAAAATGAAAAACATATAGTAATGTTGAACATAGAGGCAGATGTAGTAGTAGGACCAATATTAAATAAAATGGCAAAAGAAAAGGGAGTAATATATACAGGTACAGCAGGCGATGAACCTGGAGCAGTAAAGGAAATATTTGACTTTGCTAGAACAACAGGATTTGAAGTATTAGCTATAGGAAAAGGAAAAAATAATCCTATAGATTATGAATCTACTCCAGATAGTGTAAGAGAAAAGGCATTAAAATCTGGATTAAAACCTTTAAGACTTTGTTCATTTGTAGATGGAACAAATACAATGGTAGAAATGGCAGCTATGGCAAATGCTACAGGATTTATACCTGATATAAGAGGAGGTCATGGACCAATTACAAGAGTAGAGGATCTAGCACAGGTCTATAGTTTAAAAGAAAATGGAGGAATTTTAGACAAATATAAAATAGTCGACTATGCTCATGGAATAGCTCCAGGTGTATTTGTAGTAGTGACAACTTCACTAGACCAAGTACATAGTGAAATGCAATTCTTGAAAATGGGTAAAGGACCTAATTATACCCTTTATAGACCCTATCATTTAACTAGTTTGGAAACACCAATATCCATAGCTAAAGCTCATATTTATAAAGAAGCCACAATAGCACCAATATATGAAAAGCCTTTAGCAGAAGTAATCACCATAGCTAAAAAAGATTTAAAAATAGGTGAAAGATTAGATGGTATAGGTGAATATACAATACTGGGAAGTGTAGATACTTATGAAAAGGCAAAGAAAGAAAATTTAGTTCCAGTAGGATTAATAAATAAAAATACAGTAGTAAAAAAGAATATAAAAAAAGGCCAACTAATTAGCTACGATATGATAGAATTAGATAAGACAACAGAAATATACAAACTTAGACAAAAGCAAGATCAGTTAACAATTTAACAGATTTTTCTTGACAAATACTGATAAGTAAAGTATATTAATATACAAGTAAAAAAATATAAACATGCATAGATGAGGGCAGTAGCATTATCATTTTATTGTAGAGAGGCCATAGTATAGTGAAATATGGCCATAAAAGATCTTGTGAAAATCACCTTTGAGCATAATACCTGAAAACAGTAAGGTAGTACGTGGAGGCGTTATACTCTTTAAGTGACAAAAGATGATTGTATGTCTTTTGTAATTTGGGTGGTACCACGGAAATTTCGTCCCTAAGTCTATATAGACTTAGGGACTATTTTTATGACCTAAGACAGGAAATGTATGTCAGTAAATAGATTTGGGTGCACTATTGTGCAATGTAATCTAAAATAATATTCTAATATAGAAAGGATGGGGAATTTGGAAAAATTTAAAGAATTATCAAATGAGCCTGTTAAAAACAGGGAACATGAGCTTAGTGAATATTGGAAAAAAATAGATTTACTTCATAAGTCAGTAAATACAAGAGATAAAGATAAACCCTATGTATTTTTTGAAGGACCTCCTACAGCAAATGGCAAGCCAGGTATACATCATGTAATGGCAAGAACTCTAAAGGACTTGACTTGTAGATATAAAACAATGGAGGGCTATCAAGTAAAGAGAAAAGCAGGTTGGGATACCCATGGACTTCCAGTAGAAATTGAAGTAGAGAAGAAATTAAAACTAAAAAATAAACACGATATTGAAACTTATGGTTTAGAAAAGTTTAACAAACAATGTAGAGACTCTGTTTTCGTATATGAAGAACAATGGAGAGAGATGACAGAGAGAATGGCTTATCTTATAGATTTAGATAATCCATATATAACTTTAGAAAATGATTATATAGAATCTGTATGGTGGATATTAGATAAATTTCATAAAGAAGGATTGATATATGAAGGTCACAAGATACTACCATATTGTTCAAGATGCGGTACAGGTTTAGCTTCTCATGAAGTAGCTCAAGGATATCAAGAAGTAAAAACTGAAACTGTAACAGTAAAATTCAAACTAAAAGACAAAGATGAATATTTTCTAGCTTGGACAACTACTCCTTGGACACTTCCTTCAAATGTTTGCTTAACAGTAAACCCTAATGAAACTTATATAAAAGTAAAACAAAATGATGAGATTTATTACGTAGGAAAAGTTTTAGCAGATAAAGTATTAGGTGAAGATTACCAAGTATTGGAAGAAATGACAGGAAAAGATTTAGAACATGTTGAATATGAACAATTGATTCCTTTTATAAAAGTAGATGAGAAAGCATTTTATGTAACTTTAGGAGATTATGTAACAACTGAAGACGGTACAGGAATAGTACACTCTGCACCAGCTTTTGGTGAAGATGACTATAACATTGGAGTTAAATATAACTTGCCAGTAGTAAATCCTGTATCTGAAGAAGGTAAGTTTTTAGAAACACCTTGGGAAGGTAGATTTGTAATGGATGCAGATCTTGACATAATTATCTGGTTAGGAGAACAGGGTAAAGTATATAAAAAGCAAAAGATGGTTCACAACTATCCACATTGCTGGAGATGTAAAACACCACTTCTATACTATGCTAAACCTTCTTGGTATATAGAAATGACAAAACTAAAAGACAAGTTAATAGAAAACAATAATGGAGTAAACTGGTATCCTGATTTTGTTGGAGAAAAAAGATTTGGAAACTGGTTAGAAAACTTAAATGACTGGGCAATTTCTAGAAGTAGATATTGGGGAACTCCTTTCC
>CAZMMV010000075.1:0-7954 GCA_964567475.1 uncultured Tissierellaceae bacterium
AATTATAAAAACAGCACCACATAGAAGTGTAATACATCAAGTAGATGAATCAAGTATGGATGATCCAGAAAAATGGGCACCTACTTGGAGAGTATATCTTAGAAAAACACAAGAAGATTAATTTGGAAGTGATAGGTTGAAAAAACTAGGACTAATAATTAACCCAATAGCAGGAATGGGTGGCAAGGTAGGACTTAAAGGAACAGATGGTATTAGTATATTGGAAAAGGCAAGAAAACTAGGGGCTTATCCGGAAGCCCCTAGTAAAGCTTTAAAAGCTTTAGAAAAATTGTTAGTTATCAAAGAAGAATGTAGAATAGTTACTTGTTCAGGTGATATGGGTGAAAATCAAGCTAGAAAGTTGGGATTTGAAACTAATATAGTTTATAAAAGTGAAAATATTAATACAAATAGTGAAGATACAAAAATTGGAGCAAAAAAGATTAGCCAAGCAGGTGTAGAATTAATATTATTTGTAGGGGGAGATGGAACGGCTAGAGATATATATGAAAGCTTGGGAAATCAGGAAGTAGTATTAGGAGTTCCTGGTGGAGTAAAAATTTATTCACCTGTATATGCAAATACTCCTGAAAAGGCTTGAGAATTAGCTATATTGTATTTAAATGGAGAGAATAAGTATACAAGAGAAGAAGAAGTAGTAGATATAGATGAAGAATCTTATAGAAAAGATATATTTAGGACTAGTTTATATGGATATTTAAAGATTCCAGTAAATAAGGTATTTATGCAAAATAAAAAGGCTCCTACACCTTTAAGCCAAGAGGCTGCTCAAGGGGCAATAGCTCTAGATATAATAGATAATATGAAAAAAGACACCTACTATATAATAGGACCTGGAACTACACCAAGGACTATTATGAAAACTTTAGATTTACCCTATACCCTCCTAGGAGTGGATATTTTAATGAACAAGAAAGTAATAGGATTAGATCTTTCGGAAAAAGAGATACTAGATTATATAAGTAAAAAACCTAGTAAATTAATAATAACACCTACAGGTGGACAAGGATATTTACTTGGAAGAGGTAATCAACAGATAAGTAGTCAAGTAGTAGAAAAAATAGGCAAGGAGAATATAATAATAATATCTACTAATGGCAAGATTATTGAATTAAAAGGAAAACCCTTATTAGTTTATACAGGGAATAAAGAAACAGATGAAATGTTAAAGGGATACTACAGGGTAAAGGTAGGATATGGAATGGAAAAGATGTATCCTGTAACTAGTGAATAGCATTAAAAAAACCTAGGCTCAAGCCTAGGTTTTTTATTCTATAATATATTTTTTATCTCTAGAACCCCGATGAGGGCCATGACTACTATTTTCATCTACAATCATATCATCAAAATCAAATCTAATCTTATAGCCATCTTCATGCTCAGCTATAATATACAATTGGAAAATGTCCTTGTCTTTTAAATCAATAGAATAATCCTCAAATGTAAATTTATAGATATTCATATGAGGTGGAAAAGGATCCTTATCTTTTTTCATTGGGAAACTATCTATTATTTTGTCATTAACAGTAAGATAAAGACTTGCATTTTTTATAGATTTTGATTTTTTCTCCCTACTTTCCTTTTCATCATACTCATAAGGGTAGTGAGATAATTCATATGAAGAATTTTTAAAAGACAATATATTATTACCAAAAGAAGTGCTTCCATATTCTCTTCTAACATTATATGCTTCTAAGAGTCTTTCTTCAAAATTATATATGTGATTTAAAGTTTCAACAGTTTTAGTATCCTTGTGTTCAATTATAAAATCAACTTTAATATCATCTTTTATAGGAACTTTTACATTAGCATAATAATTATTTCCTTCATCTTTAGTAGCTGGAACTATTTGTGGTTGATTATCTCCACAAGTATATGAAAAATAATAATTCCTATCAGCTGATATTTCCTTTGGTTTAACATTTAAATTTAAATCTACCATACCATTTTTAAAGTCTCCATATTTAAATTGAAAATCATTAATGATACTAGCTTCCTTTCTTAAAGCTTCAGATACACTATAAGAAATGTTGTTAATAGAAGAGTCTAAATTTCCCTCAATTCCACTGATTTGACTTTGTAAGTTTCTTAAATCATTTTCCATATTAGATACCTTAGAAGACACAAAAACATTAATTCCAATTGATATAATAAGTAAGGGTATTATAAAGTTATTTGTTTTTTTATTCATAAAACCACCTCTGATTAAATTGTATAGCATATGTAAATAATCTACAATACTATATGTTTTTAATTATATTTCTTAAACCTTTTTCAAAATCTTTATCTGCTTGGAGATTTCTCTTTTTAATGTTACTATGTCTTTTATTTTGATTTCTAAGTTGTTGATGTAGGTGTCTTCTATTTAGCAATCCATCTATATTATCTGGAGTAAATATTAGGCCATTTTGATTTATAGCTATAGATTCTTTAGATAAACATAAACTAGCTAGGCCATAATCCTGGGTAACTACAATATCACCTTTTTCAAGTTTGTTTACTATATAAAAGTCAGCACTATCCCTAGAAATATCAACAGAAACAACCTCTGCATAAGGCTCATGTATTTCGTGAGCAAAGTTTTTTACTATTATTATTTCCAAGTTATATTCTTTTGCAATACTAACTGCAATAGCTACTACTGGACATCCATCTGCATCTATATATATTTTCATATTATCACCTAAATGCATTATATCATATAAAAATAGAAGTCATATGAACTTTTCCAAAGCATTGAAGGAGAAAATATAGTATAATGAAAGGATAGTAAGTATTATAAAAAGTATTAAAAATGGTGGTGAATTTATGCACAATTTGTCTAGAAAAGATATAAAAAATAGAACAGTTCTTGAAAGCACCTATTATAAAGGTGAGGATTATCATAAGCAAGGTAAAGTAAGAGAAGTAAGAACTACATCAGATCATGATTATTTTATTGCCAATGTATATGGTAGTTCAGTATACGAAACAAGTGTAGAATTTGATTCTAGTGGAAATGTTTATCAGACTTCATGTAATTGTAAAGCATATAAAAAATATACAGGTGATTGTAAACATGTAGTAGCATTATTGTTACTTATAAAGGATATTGAATATAGAAAAGAAAAGAAAGTAGAAAGAAAAAAAACAGAAGGAAATATAAAAAATATACTTTCAAGATATAGAAATATTGAAGAAGGTGCGAAAATACCCATAAACCTAGAAGTGAATTATGAAATGGAAAATAGAGAATCAAGTATAGATTTAAGAATGGGAGAAGATAGACTTTATGTAGTAAGAGGTATAGGTAATATTCTTTCTAAAATAGATAATAAGGAAATAATAGAGTTTGGAAAGAACTTTACTTATAATCCTAATATACATTGTTTTAATCAAGATGATAAAGAACTTATTGAATTTTTAACTATATTATATGAAAACCATGAAAGAAATTATCATAATTATTATAGCAGTAGTCTTACTACTACATTTAAGGGGAAAAAAATAACATTAACTCCTAAATCTCTAGAAAGATTTTTTGAGTTAATGTTAGGAAGAAAATTTAATATATCTATAATGGGACATGAGTTTAAGGATTCCACAGTTATAGAGGAAAGAATAGATTTGGATTTTGGTATTCGTCAAGAGAATAGAGATCTTATAATGGAAATAAGAGAAGATGGAATTCTTCTTCCCCTAACTGATAATGGAAGGTATGTATTTTTCAAAGATAAGATCCACAAAATACCAAGGGAACAAGCTCTTTCAATTACCCCAATATTGGATGAAATAAGTAATAAAGATATAAAATCAATTAGGGTAAAAGAAGAATATAAAGAGACATTTGTATCAGAAATTCTCTTAAATGTGAAAAAAAATAGTAATTTAATTATAGATAAAGAGGTTGAAGAATCAATATATGATAGAGATTTAGAATCCAATCTTTACTTTGATAGAGAAGGAGAATTTATTCTTGGAAAATTAGAATTCAACTATGGAGAAATTACTATAAATCCATTTTCTGCAAAAAACAACAAGGCTAATACAAAGGAACAAATCCTTTTACGAGATATTGAAAAAGAAGATAAAATAATGAGTCTATTAGAACAAGGCAACTTTAAGGTGGAAAATGGAGGATTTTTTTTAGAGGAAGAAGAAGAGATATTTGATTTTATGAATGCTGTAATACCAACATTACGAGATTATTGTGAAATATACTATTCTGATAGTTTTAAAAATATAGGCCTCGTAGATTCGAGTAGTTTTTCTGGAGAGTTAAGGATAAATAGTGGCTTAGATATGTTGGAATTTAACTTTGACATAGAAGATATAAATATAAGTGAATTAGATGATATATTTAGTGCTATAAAAGAAAAAAAGAAATACTATAAATTAAAGAATGGATCTTTTTTAGCTCTTGAAAATAAGGAATTATCAGAAGTAGTTGAGATGTTAGATTATTTAAATATAGATGGAAGAGATTTAAAAGATGGATATATAGAAGTGCCAAAGTTTAGGACTATGTATTTAGATAAGTTTGTAGAAGATAAGGAAATGAATTTTATTAAGAAAAATGTAAACTTTAAAAGGCTTGTAAGAGATATAAAGCAACCAGATGAAGTAAAATATGAATTGCCTAAGGGCTTAAGGGCGGATTTACGAGATTATCAAAAATTTGGATTTAAGTGGTTAAAAACTTTAGCCAAATATGGATTTGGAGGAATTTTAGCTGATGAAATGGGCCTAGGAAAAACAATACAAATGATAACCTTATTATTATCTGAAAAGGAAGAAAAAGTAAAAGAAACAAGTATAATAATAGTGCCTACATCATTAGTATACAATTGGGAAGAAGAGATAAAGAAGTTTGGACCCAGTCTTACAACCTTAGTACTAGCAGGTACAAAAGAGGAAAGAAAAGAAAGTATAAAAACTATCAACAACTATGATGTAGTAATTACTTCTTATCCATTGATAAGAAATGATGTAGAAGAACATCAGAAAATAAATTACAGATATTGTATTCTAGATGAAGCTCAACATATAAAAAATAAAAATTCAATTAGTGCAAAGTCTGTAAAAAGATTAAAAGCTAAAAATTATTTTGCCTTGACCGGAACTCCTATGGAAAACTCCTTGTCAGAACTATGGTCAATTTTTGATTTTTTAATGCCAGGTTATCTATTAAGCAGTAGAAAATTTACAGAGCAATATGAAAAGCCTATAGTTAAAAATAACGATAATGCTAAATTAAAACAACTAAACAATCATATAAAACCATTTATATTGAGAAGATTAAAAAAGGATGTTCTAAAGGAACTCCCTGATAAAATAGAACAAAAGATTCTTGTAGATATGACTAAAGAACAAAAAGAGCTTTATTTAGCATATTTACAAGCTATAAAAGGTGAAATAAATGACGTAATAAGCATAGATGGTTATGGGAAAAGTCATATGAAGATCTTGGCAGGCCTTACAAGATTGAGACAATTATGTTGTCATCCAACTGTATTTGTAGAAGGATATGAAGGCGGTAGTGGAAAGCTGGATTCCTTAATGGAAATAGTTAGTGAAGCTTTAGGTGGAGGACATAGAATTTTGATTTTTTCACAATTTACATCTATGTTAAAAATAATTAGAGAATCTTTAGAAGCAAAAGGTGTAGAAATTTCATATTTAGATGGTAGTACTCCTATGAAAAAAAGAGGGCAGCTAGTTAAAGATTTTAATAAAGGTATAGGAGATGTCTTTCTTATATCTTTAAAAGCTGGAGGAACAGGTCTCAATTTAACTTCAGCTGATATGGTAATTCATTTTGATCCTTGGTGGAACCCAGCTGTAGAAGATCAAGCAACAGATAGAGCTCATAGAATTGGGCAAGAAAATAGAGTTCAAGTAATAAAGCTAATAACAAAAGGCACAATAGAAGAAAAAATATTTAAACTTCAAGAAAAAAAGAAGAAAATGATAGACAAAGTTATAAGAGAAGGGGAAACTTTAATATCTAAATTAAGTGAAGAAGAAATATTGTCATTATTTCAAGGTTAATATATAGGATTATATTTAAATCTATTATATACTAGCTTTAGTAGTGTATTTATAGCTATTTTATTTATGAGAATAGAAGATAAAAGAGGAGGAAAAAAAGTTGGAAATCAATAGTAGGTTAAAAGCTTTAAGAAAATTAATGAAAGAAAAAGGTGTCGATGCATATATTGTAAACACTGCAGACCCACATCAATCAGAGTATATAGCGGATTATTATAAATCAAGAGTATGGATATCTGGATTTACAGGTTCAGCAGGAATGGCAGTTGTTACAGAAAAAGATGCTATCCTTTGGACTGATGGAAGATATTTTATTCAAGCAGAAAAGGAATTGGCAGCTAGTGAATACCAATTATATAAAATGAGAACTCCAGGTTTTCCTACTTATAGTGAATGGCTAAGAGATAATTTAAATAGTGGAGATACAATAGGATTTCAAGGTGAAATTTTTTCCCAATCTTCTTTTGAAGAATTAGAAAAAAGGCTAGCAGATAAAGATATTAAGTTTAATGGTGAACTAGATTTAGTAGGACAATTATGGGAAGATAGACCGGAATTACCAAAGGGTAAAGTATTTGTACATGAATTAAAATATACTGGCAAGTCTGGCAAAGAAAAAATAGAAGAAGTAAGACAAAAAATGAAAAAACAAGATGTAGATTATTACCTTCTAGGAAGTCTAGATGATATAGCTTGGCTTTTTAATATAAGAGGAAATGATATAGAATATAATCCAGTAGTTTTATCTTATGCATTAGTCTCTATGGAAGAAACAATTTTATTTATAGATAGGGAAAAGTTAAATCCACAAGTAGAAAAATTTTTAGAAGAAAATGGAGTTAAAATACGAGGATATGAAGAAGTAAATAAATATGTAAAGAATATAGATAAAAATTCTAAAGTATATTTAGATAAAAATAGAATAAATAGATCCATTTATAAATCAATAGATAAAGGGTGTTCTATAGTAAATGGAACAAATATAACTACAAATTTAAAAGCCATAAAAAATTCAACAGAAATAGAAAATCAAAAAAATGCCTATATAAAAGATGGCCTAGCTTTAGTTAAGTATTTTTATTGGTTAGATAAAAATGTAGGTAAAGAAAAAATAACTGAGTATAGTGCCCAAGAAAAATTGTTAGATCTAAGAAAACAGCAAAAAGACTTTATAGAAGAAAGTTTTGGAACTATATCTGCATATAAAGAAAATGCTGCCATGATGCATTATTCAGCTAAAGAAGAAACTGCCCTAGAATTAAAAAGACAAGGAATGTATCTTGTAGATTCTGGTGGACAGTATTTAAATGGAACTACTGATATTACTAGAACAGTAATATTGGGACCAATAACTGAAGAAGAAAAAAGAGACTTTACATTGACACTAAAATCACATATAAATATGGGAAGTGCAAGGTTCTTATACGGATCAACAGGACATAGTTTAGATGCTTTAGCAAGATATCCTATGTGGCAAGAAGGTCTTGATTACAAGTGTGGAACAGGTCATGGAGTAGGATATTTACTAAATGTACATGAAGGACCACACAATATTTCAATGCAAGCTAACAATACCATCTTAGAAGAAGGTATGATAGTTACTGTAGAGCCAGGTGTTTATACAACAGCTAGCCATGGTATAAGAACGGAAAATGTATATGTAGTAAAAAAAGATATAGAAACAGACTCAGGCCAATTTATGAAGTTTGATGTTTTATCTTTTGTTCCAATAGATTTAAAAGGCATAGATATAGAATTGCTAAGTAAAAAAGAAATAAAATGGCTAAATGATTATCATAAGGAAGTATATGATAAATTGTCAGTTTATCTAACACAAGAAGAAAAACAATGGTTAAAAGAAGAAACAAGACAAATCTAAAAGTTAAAAGAGTTGTACTGTGTT
>CAZMMV010000076.1:0-7441 GCA_964567475.1 uncultured Tissierellaceae bacterium
CTTCTACTGCTGCACGAGTTGCTGCAAGAGCATCTTCTATTCTAAGTTTTCTTTCTTTTAATTCAGTTTCAGTTGCTGCTCCTACTTGTATAACAGCTACTCCACCTGATAACTTAGCTAATCTTTCTTGAAGTTTTTCAACATCAAATTCTGACTCAGTTTCTTTTATTTGAACTTTTATTTGTCTTATTCTATCTTTTATCTTTTCTTGGCTACCTTCACCATTTACTATTATTGTATTTTCTTTATCTATTTTTACTTTAGCTGCTTTACCTAGCATATCTACAGTAGTTTCTTTTATATCATATCCTAATTCTTCTGATATTACTTGACCACCTGTCAATATTGCTATATCTTGTAACATTTCTTTTCTTCTATCTCCAAATCCAGGAGCCTTAACAGCTACACAGTTAAATGTTCCTCTAATCTTATTTACTACAAGAGTTGCCATTGCTTCTCCTTCTATGTCTTCAGCTATGATAACTAATGGCTTAGATTGTTGTACTATTTCTTCAAGAATTGGAAGAATCTCTTGTATATTACTAATTTTCTTATCTGTTATTAATATATATGGATTTTCTATTTCAGCAAGCATTTTATCAGTATCTGTAACCATATAAGGTGATACATATCCTCTATCAAATTGCATACCTTCTACTACATCTAATGTAGTTCCCATAGATGTTGATTCCTCTACAGTAATTACTCCGTCATTTCCTACTTTTTCCATAGCTTCTGCTATTAAATTACCAATAGCTTGATCTCCTGCTGATATTGAAGCAACTTGTGCTATAGCTTCTTTAGAGTCTACTTTTACTGAATTGTTTTTTATTTCTTCAACAGCTGTCTCTACTGCACTTCTAATTCCTTTTTGAAGAATCATTGGATTTGCACCTGCTGCCACATTTTTAAGTCCTTCTCTTATAATTGCTTGAGCTAATAAAGTTGCTGTTGTAGTTCCGTCTCCAGCTACGTCATTAGTTTTTGTAGCAACTTCTTTTACAAGTTGTGCTCCCATGTTTTCATATTTATCTTCTAATTCTATTTCACGCGCTATAGTCACACCATCATTTGTAATTAGTGGTGACCCAAAGCTTTTATCTAATACTACATTTCTACCTTTTGGTCCTAAAGTTACTTTTACAGTGTCTGCTAATTTATTTATACCAATCTCCATAGCACGACGAGCATCTTCTCCAAATTTAATTTCTTTAGCCATTTATATACACTCCTTTAATCAATTTTAACTTAATATTTATTCTACTACTGCTAATATTTCATTTAATTTTAATATAGTTACTTCTTCTTTATCTACTTTTATTTCAGTTCCAGCATATTTTGAAAATATTACTTTATCTCCGACTTTTATTTGATCTTTCTTCTTCTCATCATTTGTAATGTCTCCACCTATTGCTAGCACTTCTGCCATTTGTGGCTCTTCTTTTGCGCTACTAGGTAAAACTATTCCTGAACTAGTTTTTTCTTCAGCCTCTATTTTTTTTATTACAACTCTGTCTCCTAATGGTTTTATATTCATTTTTTTACCTCCCATATTTACAATAAGTATTTTTTCTTGTTAGCAGTCATTACGTTTGAGTGCTAATCACTACATTATATATGTTACTCAAATATAGCATTCTATGCAAGTTCTATATTCTGTAGTTTATAGCTATCTACCACTAATATATGGATTTATCTCCATATATATCTAGTTATCTTTATTTTACTCTTGTTTTCTTTGTAATTCGATTAAGTTTATAAATATATATCAATAACTTTAGTAAATTTAGTAAATTTATCCAAATCATTTATTAGTTTTTTAACCACTACAACAATTATACATTCTATTATAATATCTATACTATAAATTACACTAGCTCATATATTTTTTCTATTTCTTACCTATACCTAATTCCCTAGCATAATAAAATAAATACTGTTGAGCAAATCCTGCAAGACTTCCAAACAATCTTTTTCCATGTAATCCTATTTTTTTTACATTAGTATCTTCCTTTAAATAGAAATGTTCCATTACTCTTTTTACCCATACATCTACTGGAAATGCTTCATCTTTATCAAATGCAAACAAAAGTACACAGTCACTTACTTTTGGTCCTACTCCTGGTAGTTTCATCAATACTTCTTTTCCTTCATCCCTAGTCATATTAAATATATCATCTATATTTATTTCTCCATTTTCAATTATCTGACTTGTCTCTACTATTCTTTTATCCCTAAATCCTACTCTAGCTATTTCTCTTAAATCTTCTGGACTTACTTTGGCTAAAACTTCTGGATTAGGAAAACTATAATACTGATCATCTATTTTATTTCCATAATGTTTGGCTATTAACTCTATAGATTTCTTTATTCTTGGTATTTGATTGTTAGCTGAGATAATAAAGGAAATTATAGTTTCAAAGGGATCTTGGTTTAATATTCTAATTCCATTTCCAAATTTAGTAGCTTCTTTTAATATAGGATCCTTTGATAATTTCTCTTTTATTTCTCCATAATCCCTTCTTAAATCAAAATAATGGTACCAAATATTGTGAAAATCCTCCATATTTGTAGGATAAAGTACTATATCTTCTCCTAATTTTTTTACATTTAATACTCTATCAAACGCTATAGTAGTATAACTCTCATCTTCCTCTTTATACCATCTAAATGCCTGACCACATTCAAATATATGCTGTGGATTAAAATCTTTTATATCTTTTAATATTATTTTTTGATTTTCTTCTCTTATATTATATTCCATTATTCTATATTTCTCTCCTTTTTAATCAAATATCTATAATTATTCTTCCAAATTCTACATTTTTTATATATTTTTTTAGCATATTATATATGCATTTTTAGCTATAAATTGAATTATATCATAAGTTGCAGTAGATTTAATATTTCATTTATTTCAAACATTTATATTTTTCTTTGCATAATGGATGTAATTTCTCCCAGAATATGTTACAATATAATTGTGTTAATGGTTAAACAATAATTTTAATTATCTATTTAAGGAGGAGTATATAATATGATTATAGGAATACCAAAAGAAATTAAAGAACAAGAAGACAGAGTTGCACTTACACCAGCTGGTGTTGATGGTTTTGTTAGAGCTGGACACAAAGTCTTCATAGAAAAAGGTGCAGGATTAGGAGCAGGATTTCCTGATAAAGCTTATACTGATTTAGGTGCAGAAATTTTATCAGATGCTTCTAAGGTTTGGGAAAAAGCCGATATGATTATGAAAGTTAAAGAACCTCTTAAATCAGAATACAAATATTTTAAAGAAGATTTAATTATATTTACTTATTTACACTTAGCAGCAGAAGAAGAATTGACTCAAGCTCTAATTGATGCTAAAACTATAGCAATAGCATATGAGACTGTTCAAAATGCTGATAATTCATTACCACTTCTTTCACCTATGAGTGAAGTTGCAGGAAGAATGGCAGTTCAAGAAGGATCTGTATATCTTGAAAAAACTTATGGTGGAAAAGGACTTTTAATTGATGGAGTTCCTGGAGTAGCACCTGCACATGTAGTTGTTGTAGGAGCAGGTACTGTAGGTACTGGAGCTATAAGACGAGCTGTAGGTCTTGGCGCAAGAGTAACTGTACTAGATGTTAACTTAAATAAATTAAGATACCTAAATGAAGTATTTATGGGTAGAATAGAAACTTTATATTCAAATAACTATAATATAACACAAGCTGTTAAAACTGCAGATTTAGTTATAGGAGCAGTTCTAATTCCTGGAGCTAAAGCACCAAAATTAATTACTGAAGAAATGATTAAACAAATGGAACCAGGCGGAGTTGTAGTTGACGTTGCAATTGACCAAGGTGGTTGTGTAGAAAACATGCAAAAAACTACTCATGAGAAAGCAACATATTTAAAACATGGAGTTGTTCATTATGCAGTAGCTAATATTCCTGGAGCAGTACCACAAACTTCAACATTATCACTTACTAATGTTACTTTAGCATATGCTCTTAGAATAGCAAATAAAGGATGGAAAAAAGCACTTCAAGATGAAAAACCTTTAGCATTAGGTGCTAATGTTATAAAAGGTAAAGTAGTATATAAATCAGTAGCTGAAGCTTTTGATTTACCATACACACCAATCGAAGAAGTATTAAACTAAATATATTAATAAATAAAAATAAGACTATAGTTTTTAACTATAGTCTTATTTTTATTATCAAACATATAAAAGGCAAGGATTTCTCCTTGCCTAACTTTATTATATTAAAACTCTTATCTTAGTACCATCCTCTTAACTTCATTACATCTGCTACCTTTTTAACAGAAGACATATAAGCAGCATCTCTTGCTGTTACCTTGTATTCTTCTTTTAAACTCCATATATCATTAAATGCTTTCATCATTTCAACTTCTTGTTTTTCTTCTACTTCTTCTTCTGACCAATAGTATCCATATAAGTTTTGTACCCACTCAAAGTAAGAAACAGTAACTCCACCTGCATTTGTTAATATATCTGGTGTTACTATTATACCTCTTTCATTAAGTATCTTATCTGCATCTGTAGTAGTTGGTCCATTTGCAGCTTCACAGATTAATTTAGCTTTTATTGCCTTAGCTTCTTTTTCTGTAATAGCATTTTCCAATGCTGCTGGTATAAACATATCTACATCTAATTGCCAGAAATCATCTAAAGATATTTTCTTAGCTTTTGGATAATCAAATAAGTTTTTATTTTCATCCATATAATCTGCCATATCTTGGAAATCTAATCCCTCTTCATTATATAGTGCATAAGTGCCTACTTTTGGTGCCCATTCAGCTAATGCTACAATATTAAAACCTTGACGTTCTATATTTTTAACTGTAAATCTACCAACATTTCCAAAACCTTGAATAGCAACATTTGTTTTAGCTATATCCATACCTAATTGTTTTGCTGCTTCTCTTGCTATAACAGAAACTCCAAATCCTGTTGCTTCATTTCTTCCTTGAGATCCGCCCCACTCTACTGGTTTACCAGTAATAACTCCCAAGTTCTGTTCGCCACCAGTTAATTTAATATATTCATCTACCATCCAAGCCATTACCTGGCCATTACTTCCAGCATCTGGTGCAGGAACATCTATCTTTTCTCCTAAATATTTATATAGTCCTTGAACATATCCCCTAGATAATCTTTCAAGTTCTCCTTTTGATAGTGTTAGTGGATCAACAGTAATACCACCTTTTCCTCCACCATAAGGGACTCCCATAACTCCGCATTTAAATGTCATCCATACTGATAGAGCCTTAACCTCATCAGGATTCACTCCTGGATGAAGCCTTACTCCACCTTTACCAGGTCCTATTGCATCATTGTGTAATGCCCTATATCCTTTGAAGATTTTCATTTTTCCATTATCCATTCTGACTGGAATAGAAACTTCTATCATTCTCTTTGGTTCTTTAAGTAATTCATAAACATCTTCACCTAAGTTTAATGCATCACAAGCTTTTTTCACTTGAGATTGTGCACTTATTAATGGATTCAAATTTTCTTTTGACATTAATTAAAGACCTCCTAGTATTTTAACAACAATTTAACTTTCAACTTCAATAAAATTATATCATACTAAAATCATAAGTTCAATAGAACTTACCACTAATTGTCAATTTACATAGTATGTTTTTTTACCCTTTATTCTACATAATATTTATCCAAGTATCCCAAAGCTATAGCTATCATAGTCTTATGCAATATTCATTTCTCTATTTATGACCTTTATATTTTATCTATAAATTGTTACTTCACATTAGCTTTTAGTCCCTTTTCTAATCAATGGATTTTAAATCAATCATGTGAACTAATGATCTAAGACCTAGTACTTGGTTTTCTATTAATAGTTTTTTCATTATATCTTCAATACTCCAGTGGCAGTTAAAAATATAATTACCAATAAAATCGGAACAATATATTTAGTTAAATTATACCATATATTAAATAATCCAAATTTATATTTACCCTTACTAGTAACCTCATCTTTAGCAAGCTTCTTATCCCATACCCAAGTAATAACTAGGGCACCAGCTAATCCAACTAGTGGCATAGTTATGTTAGATACAAAATAATCATAGAGATCAAAGAAATTTAAACCAAACATTTTAATATGACCCCAATTACCAAAACTCATTAAAGGTGGAATACCTAAAATCATTACAACTATACCCATTATAATAGTTGCTATTTTTCTCTTTATCTTAGTATTTTCAATAAGATATGTTACCGATACCTCTAACATAGAAATAGAAGAGGTTAAAGCTGCAAAGAAAAAGAAAATAAAAAATATAGCGGCAAAGAAAGTTCCAAAGGGCATTTGTCCAAAAACACTTGGTAATGTTACAAAAACTAATCCTGGCCCTTCACCTGGTGATACTCCAAAGGCAAATACAGCTGGTATTATTGCCAAGCCAGCTAACAATGCAACAAGGGTATCAGCTATTAATATAGAAGCGGTAGACCTAGGTAAACTTTCATCCTTGCTTAGATAGCTTGCATAGGTTGCCATGGCACCAGATCCAAGACTCAAGGTAAAGAAGGCTTGTCCTACTGCAGCCACCACAGTTGAGCTTGTAATCTTAGAAAAATCTGGCTTAAGATACCATTTTATACCTTCCATTGCACCAGGAAGTGTTATAGAACGAATTACCAATACAATTAATAATACAAATAAAGAAGGCATTACTATAGAAGAAACCTTTTCTATACCTCCTGTTATACCTTTCATTATTATAAAAACATTAACTCCTAAAAAAAGAAGAGTAAATATAAAAACTATAGGGGAATTTCCCACAAAATTAGCAAATATTGCATTTACGTGATCTCCACCTAAACCAATTAATTTTCCTGATATAGTTTGTATAAAATAATAAATAGACCATCCACCAATTATATTGTAAAAAGACAGAAGAACAGTAACCCCTATCATCGAAAAATATCCAGGAATCCTAAACTTTTTATTATATTTTCCATATGCCATAACAACATCTGATCCACCATTTCTACCTATAGCCATTTCTGTTAATGATATAGTAGCTCCAATAACTAAAGTACTTAGTAAATATATGAGTACAAATGCACCACCACCATAAACACCTGTGATATATGGAAACCTCCATATATTACCTAAACCAACAGCTGAACCAGCAACTGCCATAATAAAACCAAAACTCGTTTTAAACTGCTCTCGATTTTCTTTATCTTCCAAATTATTATTCATTATATTCCCCCTCTATTTATTAATATAAAATATTATACATATATAATCAGCAATATAAATACTTTTAAACTTACAGAATATAGGTTATTTTATAATAAACTAAAAAAAAAATCAAGAATATAGCTTTTACTATATTCTTGATTTAAATATAATTAAATTATAATTTAATTAATCTATTTTAAAGCTTCCAT
>CAZMMV010000077.1:0-7403 GCA_964567475.1 uncultured Tissierellaceae bacterium
ATTAACTATTGGCATTATACCACTATTTATCCACTCTTTTGTTCATTATATGATTTAAATTTATTTATCTTTCTTTAATAAAGATCCATGTTTTTCCTTGATCTTCTGATTGATATAATGCTTGAGTTCCATTTTTATAATCTCCATCTTGCCCTTGGCCTACCAAAATCAAAATTTTTCCATCTTCTTCATAGGGCATTCCTGGAAAATCAAAGGGTTCTTGTACTTGATCTTCTATTAAAGGAACTTCGATTGTTGGAAAAGAAATTTCTTCATAGGAAAGTCCTCCATCTCTTGTCCGATAAAGTTCTGCTTGGATGCCCCCACTATGTGACAAAGCAATAAATCCAAGGGATTCATTAATGAAGGTTATACCAGCAGAAACTCCTGTATGGTTTAAATAAGGGTCCTTATTGATTGTTATCCAACTTTCTCCTCTGTCTTTAGTTTGAAGAAGAGCATAAAATCGACTTCCCAGAGCTGAATCTACAACAGAAAGTTGATATCCAAGTTCTTCATTTATAAAAAAGGTTTCTTCTCCTTCCTTATAGTTATATCCTATTTTCCACTCATTGTTATCTTCTGTATCCACAGTAGGACTCTCATGACGCAAAGAATCTTCACTTTCATATATAAAACGAACTGGAGAATACAAATCTTCTTTCCCAGGGGTATATACAGATACCGTATATCCTAAGATTTCTCTTGTTGGATTATCTTTCTTCCATATACGCCCATCTTGATCTACATATTGAATTCCTTCTGTATTATATCCCCAGTTACGAATACCTGCATATATAATCCCAAATTGATCAGCATCCCATGAAGAAACAGTTTCTTCTAAAGGTAGCCACTTCATAATGTCTATAAAATGTTGCAGTTTTTTCTCTTCATTAAATTCTGCTGCCACAAATCCATTTAAATATACGATTATTTTTTTAGATTTATTTGCATCGTAAGAAATAAGAAAACTTTCTGTTTGACCTTTTTCATCTTTGCCATAAACATAAGTATCAAAGGAAGTTATTGTTCCATCCTTTGTGAATTTGAGTTTAAAATCAGAGGAAATATATAAATCTTCAGGCAACTTTATTTTACTTTCAATTTGATTAAGAATATCTTCTATATCATTTTCATAAATATTATTATGTACAAAGGAAATTTGTCGCTTGTTTTTTAAATCTTCAATAAGCCAAGACAGCTTTCCATTATTAGTAACAGCACTTCGATATATTTTCATACTGGTCATGAGGGTTGTTGTAAGCAAAGTGAAACAAGCAATAAAAAACCATAATTTGCTGAATGTAATCTTTTTATGCTTATTGGATATTCCTTCTGTAAATTCCAACCTTTTCTCACCTTCTTCTATTACTTTCGTCTTTTTAAATCTCTTATAATAACACCACAAAAACCATAAAAACAAAAGAACCGTCAAACCAATGATAATTGGAGCTTTTCTCTTCACTCCACCATATTGACTAAGCGAATATAAATAAAAGCAAAGAATCCCATATGTGATTAGTACCAATGGATTAAGAATTTTGGCTAGAAATAAATAGTTTTTCTCTTTTTCCAAATATTTTTCCTCCTTACTTGATTAAAAAAATACCTCTTTTTCTAACATCTTAAAATAAGTCAATTATAAAAATAATAGGAGCAAATACATATGCAAATGGCATTGCTATCTTACTTGTTGAAATAAAATTTATAACCTTATTACCTTCAATCCATATACTCACTCTCTTACTGACATATGGAAATAAAACTGTAGCAATTACAAAATATATACTAATTAATATATATGGGAATTTAAAAGGTTCTACCTTGAAATTTTTTTATAAGAACTCATACCTATTAATAACCAGTTACAAAACCATCAATAAGAAAAGAACTATTCTCCAATTTTTCTAACACTACATAAAAGGACGTTTCTGTATCTGGATATAATGCTGAAGTTTCTGCAGTTTCCATCTCAACATCAACAAGAATATTGTATTTACCATTTTTTGAAACTACCGGGTCTTTTCCGATATTTATTGCTTTTGCCCAAATCATGCCAAATACATTATCATCATGAAAATATTCCTCAATACATGATTCTGTACAATATAATTTCATTGTTTCATAATCAGAGCTTTCAAAAGCAGAAAAAAATTGTTTTGTAATATCTGATTCCGATAGTTGCGATATATCAGAATCAATTTCTGAATTATTACAAGCTGATACACTTACAATAACTGCTAATGAAATTAGTACAATTAACATTTTTTTAATATTTCTCATTTCTACTCTCCTTTTTTATTCTTTTAAAGTTTTACTAGATTCTTATTCTGACATACTAGGAATTTGTAAAACCAGGTCTCATAACCATACCGTAAATAATATTAAATTTGTCATAATATTCACTACAATAATTTAAAATTAATATTTATATTATACTAACCATAAATAACATTTAGGTTCGTATAATATAAATAGTGCGCTTCTTTAATTATAATGTATTTTCATCTTTTAATTCCTTTAGTGCCTTCTTCACAGCTATTTTAATTACAAAATACAGGATTATTGCTGGTACCCCTAAATATAAGGGCAATAAAATAAAAAGTGAAGGTAAAATATTAATCATATGAATCCACTCCTTTAGTTTAAATTAAATTCATCCAATTCTACCGTTACATCTTAATTATTTCTACTAAGTTTATTGAATAATGACTTACACGTATAGATAATTGACAGTATTATACCTGTACAATTTACTAAAAGTAAAATCATAAATGTAATGTCTGCAAATGTACTTAAAGTATTCTTATTTGTATATCTATCCCATCCGGTATACCAATGTGGAGCTGTTTCTGCGAAAACATAGAAAAACAAGAATGTAGCAACAAAAGATATAATTGTAAATAAATATACCTTTTTTATACTAATTTTTTTCATTATTAAAACCTCCTTGTTATATGAGTTGTGACATAGTTTTCTACTAAGATGTCGTTACTTTATTATCAGTATATCACTATTTAACTATTTTTTAAATTATATTCATCTTTTACTCTTTTCCACTACCCTTTTTCAGTCTACTCTTGCATTTATCCATGGTGAACTGCTCCCAATTGAAATAGGCAGGGTTCTTTTCCTAGTTCCCTAAGACTAAAAAATTGCACATCCACCTGTAAAATTTAGCCTTAGGATGTGCAAAATCATATATTATTATCCATTTTTTTGACATTTTATCCCCTTGATTATTAATAGGATTAAGGAAGGACTCCACTAAGATTTTTTCTCTCTATCTCAGTTATAGTTTGTTCCTTTAATACAATAACCCTATCTGCAATCTCTTCAACAAACTTATCATCATGAGTTACTATTATTATACTCATGCCTTGTGCAGCTAGTCTTCTTATTATAATACTAATTTGTTTTGTAGTTTCATAGTCTAGTGCTGAAGTTGGTTCATCAAAACATAAAACAGAAGGATTCAACATACAAGCCCTTGCAATTGCTACTCTTTGTTTTTGCCCTCCTGATAGTTGATATGGGTACATATCTTCTTTTCCATTTATCTCAAGTATATCAATAAGTTCTCCTGCTCTTTCCTCTATTTCTTCATTACTCATCTTCTTTAAATAATCTGGTGCAATCCTTAAGTTCTCCATAACTGAAAGGTGAGGAAAGAGATTATATCCCTGAAATACAAGACCTATCTCTTGCCCTACCCTACTATTATCTTTTTCTTTACTTATATCCAGTCCATTTATTAAGATACTACCTGAATCTATAGTCTCAAGATTGTTCATACATCTTAAAAGAGTAGTCTTCCCTTCTCCAGACTTGCCTTTTATGCATAGTATTTCCTTAGCTTCTACCCTAAAAAATACATCTTCAAATACTTTTACATCTCCAAATGATTTACTTATATTTTTTACTATTAAGCTCATAACTAACTCCTTTTATCTATAATAATTATAGCGTTTTTCTATATTTGAGAGTAGCTTTGTCAAAACAGCTACAATAGCTAAATATACTAAAGCTATTAATACATATGGACTAAATGCAGAATAAACATTTGAAACAGATTTAGCAGCCTTTAATATATCACTCGCTCCTAAAATATACACTAGAGAAGTATCTTTCACTAATGTTATAACCTCATTTCCTATAGCTGGTAATATGTTTTTTATTACTTGAGGAAGTATTACCTTAATAAATGTAAAAACTTTACTCATTCCTAAAACCTTTGCAGCCTCATATTGACCCAGGTCAATGGAATTTATACCCCCTCTAAAAATCTCAGCAAAATACGCAGTATAATTTAAAATAAATGCAATGTAAATTGCTTGAAATCTACTAAAAGCATGTCCTACAACTGGTACAAAGTGAAAACCAAAAAATATAAACATCAGCTGTAGTAAAAGTGGTGTCCCTCTCATAATGTATATATAAATAGCTACAATACCAGAAATAATCCTATTATCGGATTTTCTTAATAAAGCTACTATAATACCCAAGGGTATAGAGAAGACTACGGTTACTAGAAAAACTCCTAGTGTCACCTTTAATCCTTCAATTGTCATTAAAATTAGCATATTTAACATTTCCATAATAACTTCCTTTTATTTATTATTTTGCAAACCATTTACCATAAATCTCATCATATCTTCCATCATCTTTCATTGCATCAAAAGCAGCGTTAATTTCTTTTAATAGTTCTTCATCATCTTTTCTAAGACCTATGGCGAAATCTTCTGGTCCTAAATCTTCATCAAGAACATTGTATGCTTCGGCACCTTTATTAGCCATATAGTATCTTGCAAGAACTTCATCTGCAATTATTGCATCTGATCTACCTGATTCTAGGTCATTAAATACCTCATTAAAAGTAGTATATTCTATTGCCTTACCATCTTTAAAAGATTCAATTAAACCTGCTTGAGATCTTGCTGCATCTAGGGAACTTGATTCAGCTTGTGTGGCAACTGTTTTTCCCTCCAAGTCACTTATTTTCATAATATCAGAATCTGATAGTGTTATAATTATTTGAGCATTTACTAGATATGGATCTGAAAAGTTAACTTTTTTTTCTCTCTCTTCTGTTATTGAATATCCATTCCAGATTAAATCTATATTTCCTGCATGAAGTTCAGCTTCTTTCATTGACCAGTCGATTGGTTGAAAAGAAATATCCCATCCACATCTCTTTGCTATCTCTGTTGCCAGATCAATATCAAAACCAACTAATTCTCCCTTTTCATTTCTAAATCCCATAGGTGCAAATGTATCATCTAATCCCATTACTATTGGTTTAAGATTTTCTCCATCTGCTGGTGCATCATTTGAACAAGCTACCATTAATATTGCCAACATTGATATAACTACTAATAATAAAGTACCTCTTCTTTTAAAATTAAACATTTTCTATTCTCCTTTTTTTCTATTTTTGTCAATTGCTTTATTTAGTCACCGCGTTATCATACTAAACTGATACTTTATAGAATACCATAGATATATTTTTTTGTAAAGCTCTAAAATAAAAAAGTTAAATAATATATCTATCTTATATTAAATCTGTAATATCATTTTTCTTTGATATGACAATAATGCAATATCTTCTTCCTTTTATCTCTAGGCACAAAAAAACTCCTTGAATTCAAGGAGTTTTCTTATATGATTTTCACTAAAGGATCTTTTTTTCTAAATTATCAACATATTCTTTAGCTTCCTTAATCCCCATTCCTGTTTCTTCTCTAAGCCTTTTTATGGCTGGTATCTTTTTATCATTTAATATAAGTTCTTTTAATTCTTTATCTATATTTATCTCTTCTATACCTAAATGCTCCATTATTCTATTTAATTTTTTATCCATATAACTTATCTTAAACTCTGAAGAACTAGGAGAAGTAACTAATATCCCTAGTATCATTAATAATAATGCAATAATGCATATTTCCATATCAAATCTCCTTACTATTTTTATTTATTAAATCTAAGTTTTACTTAATCAGCATTGTATCAAACTCATTATATTCGATTTATATGATATAAATTTCTTATACAAGTATAAACTTCATTATATTGATGTATCAGTAAATCATTTTCATCAATATAACACTTCCATTTTAATATCTATAGTTCTTTCTTTTGTTTCTATTTCTTCTACGAAATTTATTTTTCTTAATTAAGCTTGCTCTATCATTTATTACTTCAAAAATAAGAAAATCGTCATCTTCCTCTACACATTCTTTTTCATACCTAATTTCTTTGTCATTTATCATTTCAAAATAGTTTGTTTTATAATTTAGTTCAAAAACTGGACATTGGTTAAATCTAATATCACCAATATAAATAGCTCTAAATCTTTTCATATAAAATCTTCTCCCTTTCTTAATAAACACCTAGATAATACCATATATATTTAAAATATTAATTATAAATCATCTATTTTCATTTTTTCTATAGATTTTTTCACATCAATCTTATTTCTTTCACTTAAGTAAATACCTCCTAGTATTACCGTGGGAATATTAGATACTAAAAATATAATTTAAATATGTTTTTCCATTTCCAGATGAATTACCAACTTCATCTGTTACCACCTTATACCTTATTTTTTCAAATTCCGATTTAGAGTAATTACCTGTTGCTAGTGTAACATAGTAACCATTATTTTGACCATAACCATATAAATATGCAACAGGTGAATTATCTTTTAAAAATAAGATATTCATCATACCTTCACTAACTGTTTCTTTAAGAACACGAGATTTAAACCCAATCTGCTTTTCCATTTCATTTTTAGATTGGTAAGGCCGAAAAACATATACTTCATCATAGTCAAAATTAAATAATTCTTCAGCTGTTCCAGATGTATCCGAAACACTGTCTAATAACTTGTCAGTTAAATATCTATTATTTTTATTAAGTTCTGAATTCCGACTTATAAAGATAAATATTGATATTACAACTAGAAGAAAAAATAATACTTTAAATATATTTTTATTTTTCACTAATAATCCTCCCTTTTACTCTAACTAAGTTTGTAAGAATTAGTATTGTGACAAACTTAGTATAAATTTCAACTAGATTAAGTTACCAGCTTTCCATAAGAAAAATAATCTCATTATCTTTTTCATTAATCGCTGCAAGACTAAACTCGCCATGATTCCAATCATTTGTCTTATATGCTTTACTAGAAAAAATATACACAGTAAAATCTTCTGGTAATCTTTTTGATCCTTCCCAAGTTAAAAATTCATATTCTTGAATTGGTACTTCGTCAATTTTCCCCATCCATTCAGCTTGTTTTAAAAACTCTTCTTTATAGTTTTGAATTACTTCTGAATCTATTTGAAATTTCAATTCAAGTATTTCTCCACCTTGCATAAAGCCTGGCTGATGCATAAAATAAA
>CAZMMV010000078.1:0-7367 GCA_964567475.1 uncultured Tissierellaceae bacterium
AAGCTCCTAAATCTGTATACAGATTTAGGAGCTTTTTACTGTCTAAAATAAGATTGTAATATTTTGAAACGTTAATCTTAAATCTTTAGAGTATAATTTATATAGTTTTAGCTAAATCGTATAAGAAACTATCATATGTATAAGAAAACAATATATTTGTAGTTTAAGATAAAAATGATGAACAGGAAATTATGCGTCTACTTATTAAAAAGTATTAACTAAGGATATTACTAATGTATGTGATATTAAGAGAAATACCTTTTATTATTATATTATTTAATAGTAAACATTTTTATATAAGTATTATCTATTTCAATTAAAATCTGTATTATGATATTTTAATTATGAAAGGATGAGGATAAATTTATCCTCATCCTTTTTAAGTTGTGTTTGTTGAATTTGCAAAACAAGATATAAAAAACAATATTATTATAATAAATAGTATTATATTTATAAGGAGGGTGATATGTGGAAATAAGAATTGAAAATTTATCTAAAAATTTTAAAAATGTAAAAGCAGTGGAAAATTTAAATGTAAAAATTCATGATGGTGAATTAGTAACATTTTTAGGCCCGAGTGGATGTGGGAAAAGTACAACTCTTTTTATGCTAGCTGGTTTATATGAGCTAGATAGTGGAAAGATTTTTTTTAACGATTTGCTTATAAATGATATACCAACTGAAAAGCGAAATATAGGAATGGTATTTCAAAATTATGCACTGTATCCTCATATGACTGTATTTAAAAATATTTTATTTCCACTTCAGATGCAAAGAGTTCCTAAAAAAGAAAGTCTTAGAAGATGTGAGGAACTTATGGAATTACTACAAATATCAGAACTTAAAAATAGGAAGCCAAGTCAACTTTCAGGCGGGCAACAACAAAGAGTTGCTATAGCAAGAGCATTGATAAAAAAACCAGAAGTATTGCTTATGGACGAACCTTTATCTAACTTAGATGCAAAACTAAGGATTGAGATGAGAGAGGAAATTAGAAATTTACAAGAACATTTAGGGATTACTACTATATTTGTAACTCATGATCAAGATGAGGCAACGAGTATATCAGATAAGATAATTATAATGAATAAAGGTCAACTTCAACAATTTGATAATCCAAGGGAAATCTATAATAATCCAGATAATCTATTTACTGCAAAATTCATGGGAAATGTTCCTATGAATATTTTTAAGCTTAACAGAGATGGCAAAGATTTTATTACAAATGCTAATCGGATAGAAGTTAAGAAAAATATTTTTTTAAATAACATAGATAGAGATGAAATTATAATGGCAATTAGACCAGAGGACTTTACAATTTGTTTAAGAGAAGAAGGTCTATTAAGTGCTAAAGTAGGACAGATTGAAATGAAGGGAAAAGATAATTTAGTGATATGTACAATTCAAGATGAAAAGTATAGATGCTTTTGCAGGGATGATGAGATACCTAAAGTGGGAGAGATAATAGGTCTTAAAATTAAAGAGGAAAAGGCTTTTTTATTTGATATAGACACAGAAAAAAAGATTTTTTAGAATAGGTGAAAATATGAGGAAAGAAAATAAATTGAGAACGTTTTTAAATGGAATTATATATCTAATTCCTGCAATATCTATTTTAACAATATTTCATATATATCCAATTATAAAGGCTTTTATGATGAGTTTTTACACAAAGTATAATTATTTTAAGCATATTGTATTTGAATATGGATTTGACAATTATATAAATCTTTTTAATGATGAGAAGTTTATTATAGCTTTAAAAAATACAATTATATTTGTATTAGCTGTAGTTCCTATATCATTGATTCTTTCGGTTTTTATTGCTGTACTTATAAATTCAAATATTAAGTGTAAAGTTCTTTTTAGAAATATATATTTCTTACCATTTATCACAAGTACCGCAGCTATAGCAATGGTATGGCAGTGGATATATCATTCTAAGTTTGGATTATTAAATTATATATTGGGATTGATTGGTATAGATTCTGTTGCTTGGCTTGTAGATCCAAAGTGGTCTATGTTAGCTTTAATAATATTTAGTATATGGAAGACACTTGGTTACAATATACTTATTATATTAACTGGTCTTCAAAATATAGACAAACAATATACCGATGCAGCCAAGGTAGATGGAGCTAATAGTGTATTTAGATTTTTTAGAATCACTTTTCCACTTGTATCTCCAACTATGTTTTTTGTATCAATTACGAGTTTAATTGGATCGTTTAAGGTTTTTAGTGAAGTTTATATTTTATTTGGAAAAAGCCCAGGGCCTTTAAATTCTTGTCTTACAATGGTTTACTATATTTATGACAAACTAGCTATTAAATATAGTTATGGTTTAGCTTCAGCTGCTTCAGTTGTACTATTTTTAATAGTTTTTATAGTAACCTCAATACAGTTCGTTATAAGTAAAAAATGGGTTCATTATAAATAGGGGTGCATTATGAATAAAAAAGGTTTAAAAATAATAATTTATTTTATTCTTATATTTGGATGTATACTTACACTTCTTCCATTTCTTTGGATGATGAGTACTTCTTTAAAATCAGGAGGAGAAATTTATAAATTGCCTCTTAAATTTTTACCAGAGACTATTAAATGGGAAAATTATTCTACAGTAATAAATAAAGTTCCAATAAGAAGTTATGCTTTTAATAGTGTAATTGTATCAGCTATTATAACGATTGGAACTATAATAACTTCAGTCTTAGCAGCATTTGCATTTTCTAAAAAAAGGTTTTTTGGAAGGGATGTAATTTTCACTCTTCTCCTAAGTACTATGATGGTTCCTGGAGAGATGTTAATTGCACCAAATTTTGTAACCCTGTCAAAACTTGGATTAATAAATACAAGAACAGCCCTTTTTATTCCTTGGATAGCTAGTGTATTTGCAATATTTTTACTTAGGCAATATTTCTTAGGAATTCCAGAGGAACTTTATCAAGCTGCAAAAATAGATGGTTGTAGTGATTTTAAGTTTTTAATAACGATTATGATTCCACTAGCTAAGCCTGGAATAATTACAGTTGCATTAATTAGAATAATAAATAGCTGGAATGAATTTTTATGGCCACTTTTGCTTGTGAGTACACCAGATATGCGTACTTTACCAGTGGGATTATCACAGTTTATAACTGAGGCAGGGCCTAATTATAATCTGCTTATGGCTTATTCTAGTATTATTATAATTCCTGTAATAGTATTATATATTTTTTTACAAAAGTATGTAATAGAAGGAGTTTCAAGATCAGGTATCAAAGGTTAGTAAAAAAATAAATGGGGGTTAAGATATGAAAAAAATTTTAATAATATTACTTAGTATTTTTATGATGGTATCTTTCACTGCATGTACAAATGACGGCAAAGTAGATAAAAAAGACGAACTAGTAAATTCAGATACAAATAAAGAAGTTGTAGAACCAGTAGAACTTGAATTTTGGCATGCAATGTCAGATCAAAATGGAGATGCACTTCAAAAGTTAGTAGACCAATTTAATGAGGAAAATCCTGGAATAAAGGTAAATGCATATTTTCAAGGACATTATAAAGATTTATTTGAAAAGTTAAGTGGAGCTGCTCAAGCAGATGGACTTCCTACATTATCAATGATCTATTGTAATAGATTAACAGCTTACGTTATGAATGATTTAGTGGAAGAATTGGATACGTATATATTTGATGAAAAGATAGGAATGGACAAGAAAGTTTGGGAAGATATTCCTACAGGTCTTAGAGATAATGGTATGTGGGATGGTAAGCACTATTCACTTCCATTTAACAAAGGTTCATATCTTATGTACTATAATGTAGATGAATTAAAAGACGCAGGAGTAGAAGTACCTAAAACTTGGGATGAATTAAAAGAGGTAGCTAAAATTTTATCGAAAGATGGTAAAAAGGCTGTAGCATTTAATAAAAGTGTAGGAATTGATTTTAGCTTTTGGGTAGAACAAGCTGGTGGACATATATATGATGAAAAAACTGATACAATATTAATTGATACACCTGAAACTAAAAAAGCTTACGAATATATAGTAGGACTTGTAAATGATGGATTAGCACAAGTTGCATATGAAGATGGATATATAACAGGACCTATTTCAAGAGGAGAATCATTTATAGGATTTGCTTCTTCTTCAAATATTCCTAATATGAAAGAGGCTTGTGAAATATCAGGGGTAAATTGGGATGTAGCTGAACTTCTAGAAGGAGAAAAACAAGCAGCCTTATTCTCAGGAACAGATATAACTATGTTTAACACATCTTCTGATGAGCAAAAGAAAGCTGCTTGGGAGTTTATGAAGTTTTGGTATGAAAAAGATGTTACAGCTCAATGGGGAGTTGAATCAGGTTATATACCAATGACAGGAGAAGGAATAAAAACGGATATATTTAAAGATTATGTAAAAGAAAATCCTGGTAAACTTGTAGCAACAAACCAACTTTCAGTTTCTTATCAAGATCCTAAAGGTTTAAATGGATATGCTATTCATAGCAATATGCAAGAAGCACTAGACCAGATACTAGCTGGTACAAAAACAATAGATGAAGCTCTTAAAGATGCTCAAATAGGAGCAAAAGAAGAGATGGATGAAGCAAAGAAAAATTTCTCTAAGTAATAAAACCTTATAAATAAATGAAAGGCCTACAAAACTTGTAAGGCCTTTTATAATAGGAGGGAAAACAAAATGGAAAAAAGAATAATTCTTTCTTGTCATTGCATACTAAATAAATATTCAAAACTTGAGGGGGCTTCGTCAAAAAATCCTGATATAGTAAAACTTCTAAAATTTTTATTAGAAAATAATATAGGAATAATACAACTTCCATGTGCTGAAATGCATATCTATGGGACAAAAAGATGGGGACATGTAAAAGAACAGTTTGATACCAGCAACTATAGAGAAACTTCTCAAAAGTTACTAAAACCTATTATAGGACAGATAAAAGACTATATAAATCATGATTATGAATTAGTTGGAACTATATCTATAGAAGGAAGTCCTAGTTGTGGTGCTTTTAATACTTGTAAAAGCAAAGAATGGAGCGGAGAATTTAAAGATATGAGAAAAGTAGCAGAAAAAGTTTCTTCGATAAAATATACAAGGGATAGAGGTGTATTTTTAGAAGAATTAGATAAGATGTTAGATAGCATAGGAGTAAAATCTAAATATTTTGGATTATATGGACAAGAAGTAGATAGGCTTATATATGATATTAACAAATGTATTAGAAATATTAAAATATAAAGTAAATATGGATATTGTATAGAAAGTAGGAATATATAGGATGTGATTAAATGAATAAGAATATAAAGTATTTATTGGTTATTATTATAGGAATAGTATTATCAGTTGTAACGCATATAATTCCTATATTTTTATCTGTCCCCAAGTATATTTATTTAAATATAGCAGGTACAGTGTTGATATCTCTGGTATTTGGACCATTAGGTGGTGGGATATATGCAGGACTATTGCATATATTATTCAATAATATAGGTATGGGAATGGGAACTCAAATGCCCGTCTTAACAATTCAAGTTATTCAAGGGATATTGCTAGCTATCACATTAAGGTATATAAAAACTAATTTGAAGATTATAATTATACCCTTGTTCATGGCTTTAATAAGTTTACCTATAAATACAATTATATATTCTATATTTAATTGTGATTTGGTGGAAAATTCAAGGAATTTACCAGCTAATTATTTATATTATTTAAAGAATAATTTTGTGGATAACATATTGATGTATTTTTTATCTGTAGTTGTATCGGTTATTATAGTAAAAATATTAAATATTAAGGAGAGTTAGTCTATGGACAAGAGAAGAGTTAGTATCTTATTAGCTTTAATTATGTTTATGTCAGTTTTTATGATGGCATGTACTAAAAGGGATGTAAAAGAAGGAGCCAAAGTAGAAAAAAAGGCAACAGACCAGCTAGTAGAAAAAAGACAATTTCAATTTATTGAGGTAAAGGATTTAGATTCCGATATACAGATTATAGACATTAGACATCCAGATTTATTTCTAGGATGGTCTAATAAAGAAGGAAACAAAGGACACATAGTTAATGCCATTGATTTCCCAGTTTCTTGGCTAGATTATGAGAAGAATAGAGAGTTTATTGATATAGAACTTCAAAGAAGAAACATTGATAAAGATAGAAAAACTGTTATATATAGTGATTTTGATATTGATGAAGAGGTATTTGATCGTTATAGTGAATTAGGATTTAAAGAACTATATGTATTAAAAGGTGGGTTTAATGAATATATCAAAGAAGGAAAAGATGTTGAGCTTTTAAATGGATATGAAATATATGTAGGAACTCAATGGGTTGAGGACTTAGTTAATGGGAAAAATCCTGAAGGATATAAAAACAATACTTATAGAATAGTTGAGATAGCTTTTAATGAAGAGGAATATGGCAAAGGACATATTAAAGATGCAATAACTTTACATCCAGATGTGCTTAATCAAATACCAGGACCAAGAAACTTGGCTGACTATGAATTTATACCCATAGAAGAGCAATTAGAGTATTGGGGATTTCCAAAAGATAAGGATATACAAAAGGTATTGGAGGAAGCAGGTATAACTAAAAATACGACTGTTATTTTATATGCTAATGAAGAGGCCACTACAGCTGCTAATAGAGCTGCTTTAGTTATGGAATATGCAGGAGTTGAGGATGTTAGATTACTAAATGGTGGTAGAACTCTTTGGGAATTAGAGGGAAGAGAGTTAACTAAGGAAGTTCCTAAAATTGATAAGGTTGAGTTTGGTATTAAGGTACCGGCTAATCCAGAAATTGTTTATACTTATGAACAAGAAATGAATTTTATCAATGATGATAAAGCAGTTATAGCTTCTGTTAGAAGTTGGGATGAGTATATAGGAAAGATAAGTGGATATACTTATATTGGTGAAACAGGAGATATAGAAAATTCTAGATTTGCTTATGCTGGATCAAATCCATATGCTATGGAAGATTATAGAAATTTAGATAATACTATGTTTAATTACAATATAATTAATGAAAGATGGGAAAAGTGGGGTATTACAGGAGATAAATTAGTTTCATTTCACTGTGGTACTGGTTGGAGAGCAGCGGAAACATATTATATAGCTAAAGCATTAGGATGGAAAAATATTGGTGTATATGTTGGTGGATGGTATGAGTGGCATAAAAGAGACAATAGTCCTATAATGAAAAAGGGATTGCCAACTGATGCACCAGAAAAAAGTCCAAAACAATATTTTTACTAGAATAAAAATATTAGTTATTTTTTTGTAAAGTAATAATATATTTTAAGTCAATAGATTTTATCTATACATGTAGACTTAGAATAGA
>CAZMMV010000079.1:0-7239 GCA_964567475.1 uncultured Tissierellaceae bacterium
TATTTAATGTATCTAATATAATATCTTTTCTAAATTGATACTGATCATATACCTTTTCAAACTTGCTAACTTCTTCAGTTGAATGTCTAAGTGTTTCTTCACAAATTATATGCTCATCATCAAAAACTGCTATTTTAGTAGATGTTGAACCTGGATTTATAATTAATAATCTAGTCATTCTGTCCCTCCTGTTTTGCTGCCAAAAGAACTGCTAAAGCAATTGAATTTAATTTTGCTTCCTTATTATCCGCTCTAGAAGTAAGAACAATCGGTGATTTAGCACCTAATATAAGTCCAGCAGATTTTGCATTAGCTAAAAATGTTAAACTTTTATACAATACATTTCCTGCATCAATTCCTGGAACAAGTAAAATATCTACATCTCCTGCTACTTGGCCTTCTATACCTTTTATCTTTGCTGACTCCTTAGATACTGCATTATCTAAAGCTAAGGGTCCTTCTACTAAAGCTCCTTTAAACTCTCCATTTTTATTCATATCGCTTAAGGCTTTTGCATCTACCGTTGCTTCCATCTTTGGTGATACCTTTTCCTTAGAAGCTATAACAGCCACCTTTGGAATCTCTATATCCAATGAATGAGCTAATTCTATAGCATTCTCTAGAATTTGTTTCTTTTGTCCTAAATCTGGAGCTATATTCATAGCCGCATCTGTAACTAAAAATATTTTATGATAAGTGTCCATATCAAATACTGCCACATGAGAAATAATCCTATCAGTTCTCAGACCAATCTCACGATCCAATACTTGTTTCATTATAATAGAAGTATCCACAAGGCCCTTCATAAGAACATCAGCCTTGCCAAGATTAACTAATTCCGTTGCCTTTCTAGCTGCAAGAGTCTTATCCATTTCATTGATTATCTCAATAGCTTCCAAGTCAAACTCAATTTCCTTTGATATCTCTCTTGTTTTTTTCTCATCACCTACTAATATAGGTATAATAATACCTGAATCTGTCGCACTTTTCACAGCCAACAAGACATCCCTATCCTGACAAACTGCTACCGATATAACTTTTGGTCCCCTCTTCTTTGATAATTCTAACAATTCTTTAAATGATTTAGCCACTAACTTCCACCTCTTCTTCATATATTTTAGATTTTTCTTCTCCTCTTATAACTCTAAGTCCACCTTGATTTAAAGCATCCATCTCATCTTCTCCAGGATAGACTATTATTTCAGCTATAAAAGAAATCATTCGTTTAATCTTATCTATTAAATATGTTGAATATGATAAGCCACCAGTAAAAATCACACAATCTACATTTCCTTTAAGTACTGTAGAACACATAGCTACTTCTTTTCCTATTTGATAAGCCATAGCATCATAAATAAGCTTGGCATAATTGTCTCCATCTTCAATCATCTTCTCTACATCCCTAGCATCCATAGTACCTAGATAAGAATATAATCCACCTTCATCCTGTAGCATTGTCATCATCTCATCTAGATCATACTTGCCAGAAAAACACATGTCTACAAGGTCTCCTACAGGTAAAGTTCCAGTTCTATCAGGTGAAAAAGGACCCATTTCCTTGGCGTTATTTGCGTCTATTATCTTGCCCTTTTCCATAGGAACTATAGATATACCACCACCTAAATGAGCCACTATTAAATTCATATCCTCTAAATTTCTAGCAACTTCTTCAGATCTTCTATGGGCAACTGCTTTTATGTTTAAAGCATGACAAAGAGACCTTCTTTCTATTTGCCTTAGACCTGAAATCCTAGCTATATCATTAAACTCATCAACTGCAACAGGATCCACTATATAAGAAGGAATACCAACAAGATCACCAATACCTCTAGCCAGCATTCCACCTAAATTAGATGCATGCTGTCCCTGTATCCCTATCTTCAAATCCTCTATCATCTTATCTGTCACCAAGTAAGTACCACCAGGCATAGACCTAAGAAGGCCTCCCCTAGCTACAACAGCTAAAAGCGAATCCAAACAAATCTCTTCACTTTTTAGCCAAGACTTTATAAGTTCTAGCCTATAAACATATTGATCTGCTATCTTTTCAAACTCACTTAAATCCTTTTTACTGTGATCAAACTTAAAAGTTTTTAACTCCTTTTCTTCCTCAAATAAAGATACCTTTGTAGAAGTAGAACCTGGATTAATAGCTAACAAATATTTTTTATTCATATTTTCCCCCTTACTTATCGATTAAATTTAACTTAAGAGCTTGTGGTGATATCTTGCTCAATCCTAAGTTTGAAGGTAAATCCACTTTGATGTCAACTGATTTTTCTCCCTTATCTAAATCCTTTAAATCCATATATACTACTATATCTTCTTTAGATAATTTCTCTATTTCTCCCTTTTCCCCTCTTAAAGTCACATCTATAGTATTTGAATAATTTGTTAATTCTTTTTCAATCTCAGCCATATCTATTTTTAGTTCAGGGGCTAGATTCCTTATTGCTATCTCTTCAAAACTATATTTATAAGTCTTTGTCACAGATTCTTCTACTTTTAAAGAAACTGTGATTTTTTTATTTGGATCTAAAAGTGACACATCTTCTGGTAAATCTAACTCTACCTCAACATTTCCATTATCTATCAATGAATTGATATCTATAGGCTTAGTTTGTATCGATTTCATATCAACTAGATCATGTTCTCCTTTTAATGTAATTGATGAAGGATTTACATTTATATTTGTAACTTCATAATTATCAGGTAATTGATTTACTGTATTGACCTCAATAGCTACCTTTTTAGTACTATATACAGGTATAGATACATCTATAATATTGGGTTCATTTTTAACCCCCATAACAGTCTCTCCCTGATTATCTATCAATTTTATAGGTAAAGTAACATTGATATCTCCTTTTATATTGGTTAAATCTAAATCTGCTATTATTTTATCTACTTCATTTATTAAAGTCTTTGGACCTCTCAATTCTATAAGCTTAGGCTTTATTGAAATATCTCCCAATACATAACCCGCTGGTAATTTACCACTAGTCTTTATACTTGCAGGCTTTTCTTGGCTTACTAGCTTATCAAAATCAAACAATATCTCTCTTGGTTCCCAATCAGTTATCTTCATATTGCTAGATTGATTTAAAGTTACCTTTACAGGTACCTTTCTTTGTCCTTCAGAATATCCAGCTAAATCTACCTCAGCCCTTATATCATCAGTTGAGAAATCTACCCGATCTGACCTCTTTCCACTTACTGTAACTGATACATTGGCTTCTTTTGGGTTCATAATAACTAAACCACTCTTCTCTAAAGTTTCAACACTATTGAAACTTACATCTATATCTTTATGTTCCCAAGTTCCAACTGGATTTTCTACACTCATTACATAAGCCCATAAAATCAAAGCTATAATAACAGCTGAAATTTTTAAAGTAGTTTCACTCTTCTCCTTGCTCATCCTTTCGCCTCCATCTTGTTATAAACGTTTGTGACGAATCCTTTGGCTTATACATATCCACAAGTATCTTTCTCAAGGTCTTAGAATCCAAATGTCTTGCTAAAGACCCATTTTCTGCTATGGATATAGCCCCGGTTTCTTCTGATACTACTACAGACAAGCTATCTGATCTTTCCGATATACCTAAAGCCGCCCTATGTCTAGTTCCCAATTCCTTACTAATATTGGAATTCTCAGTAAGGGGCAAAAAACAAGCAGCACCTTTTATAATATCTTCTTTTATAATAACTGCACCATCATGAAGAGGTGTATTTGGTATAAAAATATTGATAAGTAAATTACTAGATACCTTTCCACCAATTTTTGTACCAGTATCGACTACTTCATTTAATCCAGTCTCTCTCTCCAAAACAATCAAAGCCCCCATCTTTTGTCTAGATAAAGAGGCAACTGCTTCTACAATCTCATCTACAGTCTTGGACAGGTTCTCTCCTCTTATCTCTAACAAGGACTTAGTAAAAAACCTAGACCTGCCTATGTATTCTAAACCTCTTCTAAGCTCTGGTTGAAACACAATTAAAAGGGCTATTACTCCTACAGTCATAGCATTTTCTAAAATCCAATTAATCGTATATAATTGTAGCCAACCACTAATTTTAGCAAAAATAAAAAGTGCAATTATACCTTTGCTTAATTGTTCAGCTCTAGTTTCTCTAATAAGTGTGAATAATTTATAGAAAACTAATGCAACAATAATTATATCAATAACATCTCTAACTCTCATACTTAGGAATAAACCCTTTAAAAATTGCAAATGTTTCACACCTTCTCTTATTATATTTATTACTTATATTATATATCATATAAGTGACAATTTGTAGTCAATTTTGAAAATATTCAATCTAATTCATCATTTCCATAGTATCTCCATAGGATTTTTTTAATCTTACGTCTAATCCTTTTACTCCTTTAACATCTAAATTGCTTTCTATTACATCTTTCACAGGTAATATTTCATAAAATACTTTTCCTTCTTCCCTATATTTATTAATCCAAGTTGGAATATATTCTATATCTTTAATTATAGTTTCTTCAGAATTAAAGTCTTTTTCTATATTTAAATTTATAATTACACCATCTTCAGTATATGAGTTTTGCATAGTATCATGCCTTTGATTCGATAAGAAATTGCCCATGGAATAAATAATAAATTTATCTTTTCCATCTTTCTCTATTATTTGTGACTTTTGAATTACATGAGGATGACTACCAAGTATAATATCTGCACCCCACTCAACCATCTTTTCTCCCAATATGATTTGAGAACTTGAAGCTTGTCTCGCATACTCTACACCCCAATGCATAAAAACTACAGTTAAATCTGCATCTAAATCCTTTGTCTTTTCTATATCACTCTTTATTTTTTCTTCATCTATTATATTTACCATATAAGATAATTCCTCAGGATTCAATCCCTTATCCATACCATTTAAACCATAAGTATAAGATAAAAACCCTAGTTTAATTCCTTTAACATCTTCTATAAGTATATTGGCTCCAGCTTCTTTATATGTACCAATATTTTTCAAGCCATATTCTTCTATAGCCTCTATAGTTTTTATCAAGCCATTTTTCCCTTGATCTAAACTATGATTGTTTGCCGTAGATAAAATATCAAATCCAGCCTCTTTTATCCCATATAAAGTTTCCTTTGGTGTATTAAATTTAGGAAAACCACTAAATTTAATATGATCTCCTGCTGTTACAGTCTCAAAATTAGCAATAGCAATATCTGCTCTCTTTATATACTTCTCAACATGTCTAAAAACTGGATAAAAATCATAAGCCTGTTTTTCTACATCATAAGCAGCCTTACATTGAGGATAATGAAACATTATATCTCCAGCAGCCAGTAAATTTATATTTATATTTTCCGGAAATATTTCTTCTTCAGCACTTGTAAATTCTTCATTTGTAGATGCTTTGTTTTCTTCAAAGTTAATAGTATCTTTATAATCTACTTTCCCCTTATATACTGTATACCCTAAAAACCCAACAATTAAAAACAAAATAATAAGTAATCCTAGTATCTTTTTATTCAAATTTTTCCTCCATATGCTTGTCTTTATTACACTATCCATTTTATACCTTTTTAGTGGTTTTTTCAATACATATGGATTTTATTATTCTTTTCTTATTATTCTTTTCTTTTTATATCTATTACTCTACTCTTGGAATCATACATGAATTTAGATAGTTTTTTCTGATTTAATATCCATAAGAAAATTGTATAAGGAACAAACAATAATGTTAATTGAGCTATCTCAGCCATCAATATAAAGTCAAACATTCCATGCATTATCATAGGCATATAAAGAGACTTCCTCATATTCATCTTCTTTCTTTCTAAATCATTATCAAACCTTGCTAAAGAAAGATAATATCCCATAGTTATACCAAACACAGCATGGGCTGGTACAGAAAATACACCCCTATAAAGTCCTATAAATGGGTTGTTTGTATACCTATATACAACATAAATTATATTTTCTACTGCAGCAAAACCCATAGTAGCAAATACACAGTAAACTATACCATCCAATTTTTCATTAAAATACTTAGTCTTGTAGGGATACTTTAAAACAACTAACCTTTTAAAATATTCCTCTGTAAGTCCTGCCACAATAAAAGCATTGAAAAAAGCTCCAAATACCCCAGGAAAGATATTAAATCCTATCAAGATTTCTTCAACTACAATAGCTGGAATAACAGCCAAGGCTCCCAATATAAAAGTTTTTAATAATAAACTTAAAGGTTCCTTATCATGCCTATCAGTTAAATATATACCTAGTATAATTAAGGTAACTGGTATTATAGCTATAATCCAAAGTCTTATTTCCAAAACAACCATCTCCTTATATCTTTTATTATAGTTTGCCAATATTATAATAAAATAAACCTTCAATAGTTTTATAAGGATTTTGTCAGGATTTTATAAAAATTTTTATCAGGACTTTTATAAACATAATGCTAGACAAATTTGTCTAGCATTATCTTTTAACTAATATTCTATAAATAATTCTTTTTTTGCATTACAAAGTGGACATCTATCTTCTTCGCCAGTTAAAGTGATAAAACCACATACTGGACATAAGTCTACTTTCTTTGCCTCTAAGTCTTTTCCACCATCTACAGCTTCTTTAGCCTTAGTAAATAAATCAGCATGAACTTTCTCTGCTTCAATAGCAAATTTCATAGCTGAAATAGCTGCTTTTTCTTTTTGCATTTCTGCAACTGCTATATAAGCTGGATACATTTGATTTACTTCATGTAATTCTCCATTTATAGCTCCTTGTAAGTTTTCTGAAGTAGTTCCAAGTCCAAAACCTGCTCCTGAAGCTACTAAGAAATCACCTGATTGATCTTTTAATGCTTTAAAATGAAGAGTAGCGTGAACTTCCTCTGCATCTGATGTTGCCATAAATAATCTAGCTACTGTTGGAAAACCATCACCCTTTGCCTTATCTGCCCATATTCTGTATCTCATATGTGCTTGACTTTCTCCACCAAAAGCTGATCTTAAATTTTCTGCTGTCATTGCGTTCATTATAATATTCCCCCTTAAATTTAATTGTAATTGCATCTTACACTAACAATATATTCCCCTTTTTTATAATTTCAATCAATTATATATAGATGGAATATACTATTTATCTAACACTTTTTAATTGATACTTTTTATATTTTAAAAATATATTATCTAGATTATTAAGATAATACATTTTAATTCCAAAAGTGGAAATCAAAATCATTAATTG
>CAZMMV010000080.1:0-7142 GCA_964567475.1 uncultured Tissierellaceae bacterium
TATCCATTATAGAATTATTATATAGATATTACTTGCTTATTAATAATATCTATATAATAATTATTGTTCTTTTATTTTTACTGTGATTATTGTGCCTTTATTGATTTTACTTACTATTTTAATATATCCATGGTGTTGATCTACTATATGCTTGACAATGGAGAGACCTAAACCGGTACTTTGAGTTTTTCTTGAACGACTTTTATCTACCATATAAAATCTTTCAAAGATCCTTTCTTGATCTGGGGTAGAGATACCTATACCAGTATCTTCTACATTGATAATAGACCAACCATCATTACTTGTAATTTCTAAAAATACCTTTCCACCGGAAGGAGTATATTTGATAGCATTGTCTAAAAGATTATATATGAGTTCTTCAATCATATTTTTATTTCCATTTATAAGGGTAGACTTACCATTTAGATTTATATTTATATCTTTTTCAACTGCAAGAAGATTTAAATTACTTATAATATTTTTTGAGATATTATAAATGTCTATAATATCAAAATCTTTATTATAATCTTCATCTTCAATTTTAGATAGTTTAATAATATTATCAATAAGATTTAATAATCTGGATCCTTCTCTTCTAATAGTAGAAGCAAATTTTTTAATGTCTTTATCTTTAGCCATTCCATTTTCAATCATTTCAGCATAACCATTAATAGAAGTCAAGGGAGTTTTTAACTCATGTGATACATTGGCAGAAAATTCTCTTCGCATTAAATCAAGTTTATATCTTTTAGTAAAATCAACTACAAGTATAACAAGACCAACTAATACATCATTACTTAAAACAGGATTAATATATATATTTAAATATTTTTCTTCTTGATTTAATATTAATTCTTCACTGGATTTAGTATTTATTGATTTGTCTAAGGTATTATAGAGTTTCATATTTCTAGATAGTTTTATGAAATCATCACCACAATAGGATAAATCATTATTTCCTTGAAAGAGTTTAACTCCACTATAATTTGTAGACAATATTTTTTTATCTTTATCTATAAGTATTAGACCTTCCTCCATACTGGAAGTGATTACGTCCATAAGGGCGGCTTTTTCTTCTAATGTTTTGACGTTATATTGTATTTGTTTTTTTTGAGTTTCAACTTTTTTTATAAAAGGCATTATTTCATCATATATAACAAATTTATCTAAATCATTATTATCGACGAGTATTTCCATATTTTTAACAACATTTTGAACTGGTTCTATGATTTTTTTGCTAATTATGGAAGATGTAAAGAAGGATAGCAACAATATTAGAAATACAATTAGAAATATAAAAGGCAGGATATTTGCAAAATGAGAAAATATATTCTCGCCTTGTCGAGATATCCTAAGTATGGAATTGTTGGGAAGAAGTATAGCATAATAATAAGTAGTTTTATCAAGAGTAGTAGAATTTCTTACTGATTCTCCTTCCCCAAATTCTAAGGCATTTTTAACTTCTATCCTATTTAGATGATTTTCCATAGTTTCAGAATCTGCCATATTATCAAATAATACATTGCCATCCAAATTTATTATTGTAAGTCTAATATTTGGATTTGTATTTTTCCTTAAAGAATCAACTGTAATATCATCTAAAGGGGATAAAACATCTGACATTATATTTCCATAATCCTTTAATGCTTTTATTTCGCTTTTTACATGAAATTTATAAAAGGTAATCAATAGGAAGACAGTGACTACTATGGCAACTAAAGTAGAGATAGTAATTATATTTAAGTAAATTTTTCTTTTCATAGAATACTACCTACTTTATATCCAACATTTCGTAAAGTTTGTATCAAATTTCCCTTTTCTCCAAGCTTTTGTCTCAAAGTTGCAATATGGACATCAACAGTTCGAGTTTCACCTTCAAAATCAAAACCCCAAACTTCATTCATGAGGACTTCTCTTGTCAAGACTATATCTTTATTTTTTAATAAGAAATAAAGTAGTTCAAATTCTTTATAGGTTAAGTTTATTATCTTATCGTCTACTCTTACTATTCTTTTTTTATAATCTATGGATATACCATTGAAAAATAAATTGTTTGAAGGAGAAGATATATTAGTTCTTCTTAAAACAGCTTTTACTCTAGAAATTAGTTCCATAACTCCAAAAGGCTTTGCAACATAGTCATCTGCGCCCATATCCAGTCCTCTTACTTTATCAAATTCAGAAGTTTTTGCTGTAATCATTATTATAGGAATATCTTTTAAAGTTGAATCACATTTAAGCTTTTCTAGTATTTCTAAACCATTTTCACCAGGGAGCATAATGTCTAAAAGAATTATATCAGGAATATAATTGTAAACTTTAGAAAGGAACCTTTCCCCATTTTCAAAGCCTTCAGCTTGAAATCCACTATTTTTTAGAGCATAGACTATTAATTGTCTGATATTCTCATCATCTTCTACACAGTATACTTTAAACATATAATCACTCCTGTTTTATTAATTTACATGATTTCCAGTAATTGAAAATAAAACCCATTCAGCTATATTTTCCGCATGATCTCCTATACGCTCAAAATACTTAGATATCATAAGAAAATTAATAGCTTGCTCTCCATTATCTATATCTTGTCTAATCAAAAAGATGAGTTCATCTTTTATTATATCAAATAAATGGTCTACTTTATTATCAAATTCAATTACTTCATAGGCTAAATCCATATTATGAGTTACAAAAGCATCAATACTTTTTTTCACCATATATATGGTAGCTTCAGCCATTTGAGGAATGTGGGTTAATTCTTTAATATATTTCTGATTGGAAAGTAGTAAGGATATTTCTGAAATATCTTGGGCATGATCACCAATTCTTTCAAGATCAGTTATCATTTTTAGTATAGAAGATATTAGCCTAAGATCTCCAGCGACTGGATGTTGTTGTAATATTAGTTTCAAGCATTTAGATTCAATATCCCTTTCTAAATTGTCTATTTCAATATCTCCTTGAATAATAGATTTTGCCAGATTTATATCTCGATTTATTAATGCTTTTACAGCACTTTTAATTCTATCTTCGACTAAGCTTGCCATTTTTATAAGTTCATTATTTAATAAATCTAATTCTCTATCAAAGTTACTTCTCATTTTTACACCTCTTTTTTATATTTAACCAAATCTACCAGTAATATAGTCTTCAGTACGTTTATCCTTTGGCTTTGAGAATAAAGTATTTGTATCTTCAAATTCTATAACTTCCCCATTTAGGAAAAAAGCAGTTTTATCAGAGATTCTAGTAGCTTGCTGCATATTGTGAGTTACTATGATAATAGTATAATCCTTTTTTAACTCTTGTATTAGATCTTCAATCTTACTAGTAGAAATAGGATCCAATGCACTAGTAGGTTCATCCATTAATAGTACTTCAGGGGATACCGCTAAAGCCCTTGCTATACATATTCTTTGCTGTTGTCCACCAGACAATCTTAAGGCACTTTTTCTTAAATCATCTTTTACTTCATCCCAAATAGCTGCTCTTTGAAGACTATCTTCCACTATTTCATCTAATTTAGATTTCTTTTTTATATTATGAGTTTTTGGGCCATAGGCAATATTATCATATATGCTCATAGGAAAAGGGTTAGGTTTTTGAAATACCATACCAATTCTTTTTCTCAATAAGTTTACATCTACATTTTTAGAAAATATATTTTTATTATCTAAAATTACTTGTCCAGTGATTCTGCAGCCTTCAACAATATCATTCATTCGATTTAAACTTTTTAATAGAGAAGACTTACCACATCCAGAAGGACCTATAAAGCCAGTTATTTCATTTTCTTTAATATCCATGCTTATATTCTTTAAAGCATGAAAATCCTTATAAAACAAATTTAAGTTTTTTATACTTATTTTATTCATTATATCTTCCTTTCCCTAGTTTATTACTCATATAAGTTGACAGAGCATTTATGATCAAAATTATAATTAACAAAATAACTCCTGTCGCATAGGATTCATCCACATGAAATCCTTCTGTAGACAGTAAATACATATGAAGCGATAGAGTCCTGCCAGAAGCAAACAATCCATTGGGTATTTTAGATGCTGTTCCTAGAGTATAGATAAGAGCAGCAGTTTCTCCAATAATTCTGCCTATAGACAATATGATCCCTGACAAAATACCTGGTATAGCAACAGGAAGAACAATTTTAAATATAGTTCTAAGTTTACCAGCACCAAGAGCAAAACTAGCTTCCCTAAGACTATCATCAACGGACAAAAGTGCTTCCTCTGTAGTTCTTATTATAAGGGGTAGGACCATTATTGTAGCAGTTAAAGTTCCAGATAGAAGAGAGGTTTGAAAACCTAGTTTAATAACAAAAAATAACATTCCAAAAAGGCCATAAACAATAGAGGGAATACCTGCTAGAGTTTCTGTAGTTATCCTAATAATTTCAACTATTTTACTAGATTTATTAGCATATTCTATTAAGTAAAATCCCGTAAAAATTCCTAAGGGAGTAGCTATTATAAGAGTGAGCGATATTAGCATTATTGTTGTTATAATAGAAGGAAAAAGGGATACATTTTCTGATGTATAGTTGAATTCAAATAGTGATAATTGTAAATGAGGAATACCCCTAAATAAAATATATCCAATAATAAAAAATAGAATACTAAAAGTAAAAAAGGCAGATGCTTTAATTATAATTCTAGTAAATTTACTCAATTTAAGGCCCTCCTTTTAATTATTAAAAAAATTCCATTTATAATTAGTATAAATACAAATAATACAAGGGCAGTTGCAATAAGGGCTTCTCTATGGCTATCAGCTGCATATGCCATGTCCATAACTATATTTGTAGTAAGGGTTCTTACACCATTAGTTACTCCAACTGGCATACGAGGCTGATTACCTGCTACTAATATGACTGCCATAGTTTCACCTATTGCACGACCTATTCCCAATATAACAGAAGAAATAATTCCTGATTTTGCTGTTGGTAGAACTACTGATATTACGGATCTTTCGTGACTAGCTCCTAAAGCTATGCTTCCTTCGTAATAAACTTCTGGTACAGCATTTATAGAGGATTCTGATATAGCTATTATAGTAGGTAGTATCATGATTCCTAAAAGTATAGATGCAGTAATGATATTCATACCTGTTCCTCCAAATAAACTTCTAATTAATGGTACTATTAGAGTTAGTGCAAAAAAACCATATATAATTGAGGGAATACCAGCCATAAGATTGACACAAGCTTTTAAAAACTTATATGATTTTTCATTACTAAATTTTGCAAGATAAGTTGCAGTTAAAATTCCAATAGGAACTCCTATGATAATAGCACCTATTGTAATATATACAGAGCCTAATATCATAGGAAGAATTCCAAAGGAAGGTGGAGTATTTGAAGGTTTCCACTGTGTCCCAAGTAGAAAGTTTTTTAGTCCATATTCTTTAATAAATGGAAGGCCTTCGCTAAAAATAAACACACATATTAATATAATAGCTAAAACTGATGTCATAGCTGATAAAAAAAATATAAATTTCATAAAGGCTTCAAATGATTTCCTTTTCATTATTCTTTTATATCATCCCAGTTAGTTATTTCACCAATATAAATTGATTTAACTTCATCTAGGCTGATGGATTCAAGAGGATTTTCATTATTTACTATGACTGCAATACCATCTATAGCAATTGCTTCATGATTTAATGCTTCTTTTTCAGAGTCTTTTAGTTGTCTCGATGCCATTCCTATATCAGCGCTATCTTCTATAACAGATTGCATACCTGCAGAAGATCCTGTAGATTGAATTTCAATTGAGACTTTAGGATGTAACTGTTCATATTTTTCAGCTATTTTTTCCATTACAGGATTAACAGAAGTTGAACCTGCTATTGTTAAATTACCTTCTTGATCTGATCCATTATAATTATTTGAGTCTGTGTTTATTTTTATATAAGCTTCTTCTGATACTATGTTTTGTCCCTCTGAACTTAATATAAAACTTAGAAAATCTTCTGAAAGAGGGCTTAAATCTTTTTTATAGGCTATATTAAATGGTCGAGAAATTTTATAAGATTTATTTTGAACATTTTCAGAACTAGCTTCTACATCTTCTATTCGTAGAGCCTTAACTCTATCATTTAAGGAGCCTAATGATATATATCCAATAGAATTCTTGTCACCAGCTACAGTTGTAATTACAGCATCCGTTCCATTTTGAATTACAGCTTCTTCATAAGTTCTATCATTTTTGTTGCCTTCTGAATCTTTTTCTAAAATGCCAACTATCTCAATAAAAGCGCCTCTTGTTCCAGAACCATCTTCTCTACTTACTACATTGATGCTATCTGAAATACTCGAGTTATCAGCATCCTCCTTTTTTCCTTGACTACATCCAGTTGCAAAAGTAAATACTAAAGTTAAAACTAATAATAAACTAATTTTTGTTTTCATATAATCTTCCTTTCAATTTGAATTTGATTAAATCATATAATAACAATGTAAAATCTAATAGCAGGGTAATGTTAAAACTATGTAAAATAATATAATTATTAAAAGAGATATAATTTTTATTTATACAATATTTATTGTATAATGAAGTTATTAAATAAAAGAAGGAGGATGGAACTGTATCATCAATGTTATATTTCTTATTTATAGTTATTAGAATAACACCTTGGTATAATCCAAGATACTTTATACCTATAACAGGTATGTTAATTGGAAACTCAATGACAGGTATTTCACTTGGGGTATCTAGATTAATAAGCGGAATAAACTCTAATAAAAATCTCGTTGAATCTGCTCTAATGTTAGGAGCTAGTCCAAAGCTTGCAGTTAAGGAGATTGTAGATGATGCTTTTGATGCAGCAGTTTTACCAACAATTAATTCAATGCTTGGCATGGAAATAGTATTTTTACCTGGAATGATGACAGGGCAAATTCTTGCTGGTTTATCTCCTATTAGTGCGATTAAATATCAAATAACCATAATGCTTGGAATTTTGGGGAGTGTTTCTTTAACTGTTGTTATATTTATTAACTTAGGTTATAAAACCTTTTTCAATAAGGATATTCAGTTAGAATTGTAAAAATCTATTATAGATTATCGATAGATTTAAGAAAAATAGCTTTAATAGTTATTCTTCTTAGGGCAGGATTAGGAATA
>CAZMMV010000081.1:0-7031 GCA_964567475.1 uncultured Tissierellaceae bacterium
CACACAAAAAGCCATAGAGTGATTCAATACTTTCTATATTGAACTCCATGGCATTGATTAGCCTTACATTATAATCCAAACTAAATATATGATCATCATCTACATCAATAAAAGCAATATTTCCATTACCTTCTTTTATTTCTTTGTTAGCCTTATCTATTAACCACTTTGTTTTTCCTGAACCTTTTCCACCTAAAATAAATTTAACCACAATTACCACCTTACCTTTCTTTATATTGTTATATATTAAATACTTTTTATATAATACTGTTTATGAATCAAATTTTTTAAGTGCTTTTCCATTTAAGTAGTTACATTTAATTCCTTGTTTGGTGTTCCTTTCTTCCATTAATGAAACTATTTCATCTCTAATCTTCCACCAAGATTCACTCCAGTTAACAAATAGAAGATTTTCCTTAGGAGCTCTTCCTATTATTCTTTGTACTACTATATTAGAATCAAGATATTCTAAAAATAAAATAACTCTTTCTATATATTCTTCCTTAGATATTAAAGAAATTTCATCATTTTTATACATTTCCCCTAATGCTGTCCCATCTACTACATATAAGCCATGTAATTTTACTTCATCAACTCCTAATGCACTTAGAAACTTAGCATTTTCTATTGTATCTAATTTATCATCCCAGGGAAGGTTTAGAATTAAATGAGTACAATTCCTAAGTCCATATTTTTTTATCTTCATAGCAGCATCTAAATACTCTGCTAAAGTATGACCTCTATTTATTTTTTCTAAAGAATGATAGTTTACAGTTTGTAATCCTAATTCAATAGTTATTTCTAAATCATTATCTTCTTGTATCTTAGCCAAGTATTGTAAATATCTTTCACTTATACAATCTGGTCTCGTAGAAATGGATATCCCTACTATATCCTCTTGTATAGATTGTTCAACCATCTTCTTAAAATCATCAAATGGTAGATATGTGTTAGTGAAATTTTGAAAATAAGCTATAAATTTTTTAGCTTTATATCTCTTGCCTATATATTCCTTATTCTCATTTAATTGCTCTTTTATAGACATAGAAGATGACAAATTTTCAAAAGATCCTCCCTCTTCTCCACAAAAGATACAACCATTTATTCCTAAAGTTCCATCTCTATTAGGACAAGTAAGAGGTAATGATATAGGCAATTTATATACCTTTTCACCAAATTTATCTTTTAAATAACTTGAATAGGTATTATATACTTCAATTTGTTTCAAATTCTCCCTCCTCCCTTAAAGATTTAGTACCCTTCTTAATTCAAATGCAACACCAGATTCATTATTATTTTTTTCTGTTATATGGTTTGCAACTGATAATACTCCTTTTGTAGCATTTTTCATGGCAATTCCTAATCCTACATTTTGTAACATTTCTATATCATTATTATCATCACCTATGGCAATTATCTCTTCAGCCTTTATATTTTTACTAGAAGCATACTCTAATAAACTCAGCCATTTGGTTCCTTCTGGATGCATTATTTCTAAAAGTACTTCTGCAATTGAAATGTTTTCCATTATATGAGCATTACATAAATTAGGATACTTATTTAGTAGATCTATACGAAAGTTATTTAATGTAGCTTTGTCTCCTACATAAACTACAGCTAAGATCTTCTTTTGTATATCTAAATAATTATCTACCTGTATAAATCTCTTGTTTTTCTCCATATAGTCATAATAATTTTTATCATCCTTATCTAATTCGATAATTATATCTATACCACCATGAAAATCATCTACATGAATAATAGGATAGAGATTTCTGTTTTTTCCTTCTTTCATTATTGTTCTAAAGCTATTTATATCTAAATGTTTAGTTATTATATCCTTATCATCCCTGGAATTTCTAACTACATTTCCATTATTAGCTAAAATTGTAATATCACTTTTAATTTCTCTTGTTAAATCTTTTGCTGACCAATATCTTCTTCCTGTTGCTATAACTACTTCATACCCTTTATTCTCTAAAGTATTAATTAATTTTAAATTTTCTTGTGTTATTTCCTTCTTGTCATTTAACAATGTACCATCAAGATCCATTGCTACCAGTTTATACAAAATATCAACTCCTTATACCTATGTAAAAGTGCTTTGCAAATTGCAAAGCACCCATATCTTACTCTTAATCTTCTATTTCATCATAGTTTTCAATTTCATCATCTGAAAACAATGTATAAAAAGCTTCTGAAACAGTTTCAAATTCTTCTTCACTATCTATATATTTTAAATCAAATTCATCATTTTCTAACTTAATATATTCATATACTAAAACATCTTCCTCTTCCTCTGGTAATAGTGCTACATATTCTTTTTCATCTACTTCAAAAAAACCTAATACTACACAATCTACCTCTGTATTATCATCTAAAGTCAAATGCATTATAGTCTCTTCATTTTCATCATGAACTTCTGAATCTTCACATTCAACTCCACATCCACATTCTCCACAATGTTCATCATTATATTGAAAATTATCTTTTTCTTCTTTCTTCATGCTCAAAACCTCCTATTATTTATATATTTATACAATATAATACCTCATTTTATCTAATAAGTATATACATTTTAAAAGAAATATTAAATTCCTTATTTCCTGAATTCTATATATTATTCCAATCTATACCCATATTTAATATTTCTATTAACCTTCCAAAATATTTCTTTTCTAAATTTGTAAATCTATCTTTAATTGGACTATCTAAATCCATTACTCCATAAACCTTATCCTCTACTATAATAGGAATAACTAATTCTGATTTAGATTGCGAGTCACAGGCTATATGACCTGGAAACTTATCTACATCACTAACTAATTGTATTTGCTTAGTTTCTACAGCTGTTCCACAAACTCCTTTACCTAAAGCAATCCTATTACAAGCTGGTAGCCCTTGAAATGGACCTAAAACTAATTCATCTTTCCTCAGTATATAAAAGCCTACCCAATTCAATCTGCCTACACAGGCCATTATAATGCCCGTTATATTTGATATGTTAGCTAAATCATCTTTTTCTGAATCTAATTGACCTTTTACTAACATCAACATATATTTTAATTTCTGTTCTTCAGACATCTTACTTATTCCTTCTAATTTAATCATATACAACCTCCAAATATATAGTATCAAATTAATAAAAACACCTCAAATGATATTTATTAATTATTTAAATCTATATGACAATATCCACCTGGATTTTTTTTCAAATAATTTTGATGATATTCTTCTGCTATATAAAAAGATTTAAGAGGCATTATTTCTGTAACTATAGTTTGATCATATTTAATTTTTTCCTCTTCTAAGCTTTTATTTATTATCTTTAAATCTTCATCATTAGTATAATAAATCCCTGTTCTATATTGATTTCCTATATCAGGTCCTTGTCTATTTATAAGAGTAGGATCTATAATATGCCAAAATTTATTTAACAATTCCTCTAAGGAAATAATGTTTTCATCATATTTTACATAAGTTGTTTCTGTATGTCCTGTAATACCAGTACATACCTGTTCATAACTTGGATTTTCTTTCTTTCCATTTGCATATCCAACTTTAGTATCTACAACTCCATCTATTCTAGATATATATTCTTCAACACCCCAAAAACACCCACCTGCTAAATATATCTCTTTCATTTATCTTCCTCCATTTATAATCTCTTACCCAGTTTTATAAATAATCACTCATTGTTTATAAACAAAATAAATTCAAAACCCTCAACTTTCATATTTTCATCTTCATCTAAAACAATATTAACATGATTGAAAATAAGCTTAATTGATATTTTACTAGCTTCATTTTCATATGTTTTATTGTAAATCATATCCTCTAATTCAATTGTTGAATCCTTATTTACTTGTGACATGTTTTGATTTTTTTTATATATTTCATAAATAAACTCTTTTATATCTTGTTTTATTAATAAATCTTCTCCTTTGAAAACTTCTAATGTATCCAAATCCTTGTTGTATTCTATTGCTAATTCTCCCATTTCTACTTTTTTATTATCCCAACTTCCAATAAGTGTATAATAATCATATCCTTTTATATCAATTAATTTGTTTTTATTCTCATCCCTATAAAAGAAGTATCTATTATCATTATAATCATAAGGATTATATGGAACATAGTTAAATCCCATTAAATCTTTTAATTCTCTAGTGTTAAAATCCTTTGGCAATAATTTTATATTATTTATTTCATGGTTTTGATTAAAATATGTTATAATATTATTTATTTCTTTTTTATCATTGTATGAAATTTTATCTGATGAAACGATTTTTCCATTGACTATCATATTATTATTTTCTAATATGTTTTTAAATCTCTTATTTTGACTATACCTAGATATTGCAAAACTGCTTAATGGTCCGTATACACTATTCAAAATAAATATAGATAAAGTTATAGGTATAATTATATTATTTGTAGACTTTTTCCTAGCAAAATACAACATTATTCCAAATACCCATATACCTAAGGCTATTATAAAATATCTGCTTTCTGTTATGCCATATTGGCCCACTCTTTTCCCTATTGAAATAAACATCATGATAAGTATTGGTAAAACTATCTTAGGAAATATCTTTTTAAAATTCCTTGCAATTTTATTTTCTTCTATAATAGGATCAAGCAAAAATATAATCCCTACGGATATAGTCGAATACCATAAAACTAGATGTGATACTAATCCCTTAGGCCATTTTCTAGTTAAAAGTATTTTGCAGAAATAAAGGTATAATATAAAGGTATATATAGCTATTAAAGGAATAACTATATATGTCAATAAAAGCTTTAATGAATTTGGATAATTGGAATTTCCATATTTTTTATCCTTATCTGGAAATATGGATAAAAATAAAGATACTCCAAAAATTAAAAATACTAATAAAAACATATAATAGTAAATATTTCCATTAATATGAATCTCTAGTAAAGAATCCATAGCAAATAATATAGCTACCATACCAAAATACAAAACAAAATTATATATCAATGTTAAAGCTAAATTATAAAATATATTCATTATATAGTATTCATAATCTTCACTTTTTTTGTTTTTTTGAATGTACAGAGATACTAATATTAAAAATAAAATAGTCCCAGTATATCTTATGATAGTTGATTGATTCAAGCTCTTTAAAAACAAGAAATAGAATAAAACTAAAAAGATAGACCCTACTCCATATAATATAATATATTCAGTTTTATTCTTATTTTTTAACCTTTCTAATAACAATCCGATTGAAAAACTAAGTAATATAGCTAGCCCTAGTAGCATATTTATCTTAATTAATATATCCCTACTATGGCTATTTAAATTAGCTTCATTTAAGTAAATAAGGAATATAGTCAATATCGTAGATATAAATACTGTCACAGGAAACCTTTTTATACTGGATTTAATACTTTTACTTATTAACTTTAATTTTTCTAGTATTTTCATGTATAACTCCTTTATCTTCATTTATATTATATTTACCCAAAAGAGAATAAAGTATTTCATAAAATCGTATTCTTAACATAATTTATGGTTTAAAATCATATTAGTTATTACTTCTTTATTGTTAATCCAATCTTGATAATTATTTATATGTTTAAATTTTTGCTTTATTTTATCATTTAATGTATTTATATTACAATCTGATAGAAAATCTACATCTTTTTCTATGCAAAAATTATCAGCTATATTTTCCATAATACAATTTGTTACTTTTTCTTTTTCAGCTTCTTCTATATCCTTTTCTCTTAATATAAGTTCTATATTTTCACTAAATCTATATCTAATAAATATCATAAACTTCTCAAAGTCTTCACAATTATTTCCCTCTTCAATTTCAAAAATTATCTTAAAAAATAAATTCCACCTAAAATCCTTGTTAATTATTTCTAATATAGTGCTGCCTATCTTCCTAATAAAATCATCCGCAAAAAATATATCTCTTTCAAAATCTATATATTGATTAAATGAAATTTCACTTTTTGATATTTCATTTAATCTATTTAATATCCTAAGAAAATTTTCACTGTAATGTTTAGATTCTTCAGATCCACCCTTCATAAATAGATAGTTAACTATAACGTCAGTTGTCTTTTTAAAATCAAGAACAAATCCTATTTCTTCTTTTATTTTATATATATATATATCATGTGTTATTTTTGACAATAAAGATTGTAATTGAACTTTTTTAGATAGATCATTACTTGCATCTGCTCCCTTCAAGTGATCAAATACTAACATTAATTGTCTATCAATCATAGATAGATTATCTTTAATTGAACTCATTATATCTCTAAAAAAATCTTCAGTTAACATATAATTAAAGTTTTTATATAATACCCTGTGATCTATTTCTCCCCAAAAAACATTTACCAAAGATTTTATTTGCAACTCAAAATTTATACATATATTCTTCTTGCAGTATTTACCATCTATCTTATATATTTCAAAACCATTTTTTTGTTTTTGTGGTTGTTTTTCCCCTAATTGTAACATAATATGTGAATTTAAAGGATTAGTATAAAATCCATCTTCACATTCTATTTCAAATAGTTTTACTATATCTTGATAAATCTTATTCTCATCCTCAATGAATCTACACTCAATTCTAAAACCTATTAAATCTGATAAATTATCTAGTACCCTTTCTGGGGTCTCATATCTTATGTAAAAATTATGTCGTAGTATTTTTTCTCTTAAACTCTCTGATGACTTTATTCTATAATTTACATTTAAAAAATGATCATTAATAAAAAAACTGTCATTGAAAAAACTTCCTAACTCATCAGCTACTTTTTCAATTTTTCCTTTTCTCTTTTCAATTAATTCTAACGTTTCATCTATAAAGTCAAATAATTCTAATTTCATTCTCATCCTCCTAAGAACATTCTTATTTACCCTTAACTATCACCATAATTATATCATAAAAATATAATTATTCGAGGAAAAGGATAAGATTTCTTTATATTAAAAAAGAGAGATTAAATTTAATCTCTCTTTTAATTACATATTATTTTTTACT
>CAZMMV010000082.1:0-6663 GCA_964567475.1 uncultured Tissierellaceae bacterium
TTGTAGGACCAGTTAGAACTGGTAAATCCACATTTATAAAAAGATTTATGGAATTACTTGTTTTGCCTAATATTGAAAATAAACATAAAAAAGAAAGGGCAAAGGATGAATTACCATTAAGTGGTTCAGGAAAGACTATAATGACTACTGAACCTAAATTTGTACCAAATGAAGCGGTTGAATTAACCATAAGCGAAAATGTAAATTTAAAAGTTAGAATGGTAGATTGTGTAGGTTATTTAGTTACAGGAGCTTTAGGTCATGAAGAAAATTACTCTCCTAGAATGGTTACAACTCCATGGTATGAAAAGGAAATACCATTTGAAGAGGCAGCAGAAATAGGTACAAGAAAAGTTATTACTGATCATTCAACAATTGGATTAGTTGTAACGACTGATGGTTCTATAACAGATATAGACAGGTCTAATTATATTAATGCTGAAGAAAGAGTAGTATCTGAATTGAAGGAGTTAGAAAAACCTTTTGTTATTATACTCAATACTAAACATCCAAATTTAGATAGTACAATAGCTTTAAAGGAAAGCTTACAAGGTAAATATGGAGTATCTGTAGTAACTATAGATTGTTTAAATATGGATACTTCAGATATAGAAAAGATTTTTGAAAAATTATTATATGAATTCCCAGTAAAAGAAGTAAATATTAATTTGCCAAAATGGATAGAGGGACTTCCAAAAAAACATTGGATTAAAGTAAGTATTTTAAACGCTTTAAAGGAAACTATAGAGGGATTACAAAAATTAAATGAGCTTTCAGATTTTTTGAGTCCTCTTAAAGATCTTGATATAGTTAAAGATATAGATTTATCACAAATTAAACTGGGAGAAGGTGTGGTTTATTCTAATATAATTATTGATGATAATTTATTTTATAATATCTTAAATGAAATGACAGGATATTCAATAGATGGAGATTATCAATTATTAGGACTTATTTCGAAATTGGCAGAAAGTAAAAAGAGCTATGACAAAATAGAGAAGGCTTTAGTTGAAGCAAAAGAAATTGGATATGGACTAGTTAGTCCTAGTTTAGATGAATTGGAATTAGCAGAGCCAGAAATATATCGCCAAGGGAATCGATATGGAATAAAACTTAAGGCTACAGCGCCATCACTTCATGTTTTAAGAGCTGATATCAACACAGAGATATCTCCATTGATAGGTACCGAAAAACAGTCTGAAGACCTTATTAACAATCTATTAGATGAATTTGAAGGAGAACCTAATAAAATATGGGAAAGCAATTTATTTGGTAAATCATTATATGATTTAGTAAATGAACAACTTCAAAGCAAACTTAGTACAATGCCAGAAGATGCAAGACAAAAGCTTAGAAGAGCTCTTGAAAGAATTATAAATGATGGTAGTGGAGGATTAATTTGTATAATAATATAAAATAAAAGATATAGGTAAAATAAAAATAGATTTATGGTACAATTGTACCATAAATCTATTTTTATTTTTGGTCGGAATGAGAGGATTTGAACCTCCGGCCTCAAGTCCCCCAGACTTGTGCGCTACCAGACTGCGCTACATCCCGAAACATACATTCTTTATTATATAATATATGTTTGATTTTGTAAAGTAGTTTAAAATTAAATTAAATTATGATATAATGGTTCTAATTAATAACATGGAGGTGGTAACTTGCTTTTATACTTAGAAATATTTTTTACAGTGCTTCTTATTGTAAGTATTGTTGGATATATATTATCAACATTAAAAGAGAAAATATATCTCAAAAATAATATAATTGTAATTGATAAAAAGGCCGTTACTAAGGAACATTTAGAGTCTACAGATATGAAAGAGTTTGTTTTAGACGGAGTAAGGGCAAAGGCAGGAGATGAAATCAAAGTAATTACTAAGGAAAAGAAAAAATATAATGGAATTTTAATAGGAGCGAAGAAAATAGAAAAGTCAATAATGATGATTACCTATAGAGATGAGATTAAATCATTTAATATTGATAATATATCAAAGTTTAAAATAACGAGTAAATATGGACAATTTTTTAATTAAATATATATTTACTAAGGGTGAATAAGATGGCATACAAAAGAAAACTGAAAAAGAAAAGAAGAAAAAGCATATTAGTTATTTTTATATTTATTATAACTATTTATTTATTATTTACTTCTTTTGTAACTTTATTTAAAAGAAATGCAAAAACTACATTACCTGAAAGAATGTTATTAATAGACACTATCTCATCTCAAGGATTTTTAATAAAAAATGAATCTATTATTAAAGCAACAAATAGTGGAGATGTAGATTTAATAGCAAATGAAGGTGAACGATTAGGTTCTGGTAGAGAAGTTCTTTCTATTAATACGCTTAAAGATATTAAATCATTAGAATATGAATTAGAAGGAGTAGAAAAAAACATATCTTCACTTAAAAAAAAGGAAACAGAAAGTGAGTTAATATCAAATGAAAAGGATAAAATTGAATTAACAAGGGAAGAACTTATTTTAGAATTACAGGATAAAATATCTTCAAATGAATTTAATGATATTAACTTTATTAAAGAACAATTACTCCTATATGATGGAAAATATAAAGATGTAGATTTTTCTAAAACTGTATTGGGACAAAGTGTGGAAGGTTTAGAAGATAGAAAAAAGGATATATCAAAAAAAATAGATAAAAATAATGTAAGGTACTATACAGATAGGCCAGGAGTAATATCATATAAAATAGATGGATATGAAGAAGTTTATTTACCTAAGGATTTTGAAAATTATACATATGATAAACTAAATGTAGATAATATTTCAAAAACATCAAAAAAAGAAGAAGTTAAAGTTTCTTTGAATGAACCTATATTTAAGATCATAGATAATTTTAAATGGTATATAGCAATTAAAATAAAAGACTCAAAGGAAATAAGTGATTTCAATATAAATGATAATATAAGCATTTATATAAATGAAAGCCAAGAAGAAGTAAAAGGAAGAATTATTGCTATTAACAATTCTAAGAAAAAGGCTGTTATTATCTTAGAACTTAATACAATGTTTCATAAGTATTATAATTTAAGATTTCCCAAGATTGAGATTATTAAACAAAAAACAGAAGGTTATAAGCTCCCTAAAAAATCTATTGCCAGCTTAGATAATATAGATGGAGTATATATAAAAGATAGGGGTGGTATAGTAAGGTTTAAGCCTGTATCTATATTTAAAGAAGAGGATGATTATGTATATATTCATATTGGTGATGAAAAATCAAATATTTATTTAAAAGATAGTAAAGAAGCTGTAAAAACTATTAACTTATTTGATGAAATAATTGTAAACCCTAATAATATAAAAGAAGGAGATATATTATACTAATTATATAGGAGGAGATAAAATATTGATTGAAAGAAACATAATAGATATAAAAGAAAATATAAAAGAAGCTTTAATAAAGTCTGGGAGAAGTGATGATGTAGAGTTACTAGCTGTAACTAAAACTGTAGGTGTAAATAAAGTAGAAGAGGCTATAAAACTGGGTATAAACAATATTGGAGAGAATAGGGTTCAAGAATTAGAAAAGAAATATGATGAAATAGGAAATAAGGTTAATTATCATATGATAGGTCATTTACAAAGTAATAAAGTTAAGTATTTAATAGGAAAGACTAAATTAATACATTCTCTAGATAGAATGTCTTTAGCAAAAGAAATTAATAAAAGATCAAAAAACAAAGATTTAATTACAGATGTCTTGATTCAAGTAAATGTAGCAGAAGAAAAAACAAAGTTTGGACTTAAAACTGAAGAAGTTTTAAGTTTTATTGAAAAAGTTTTAGTGTATGAAAATGTTAATATAAGAGGTTTAATGACAATAGCCCCTCATATAGATGATGAAAAAGAATTAAGAAAAATATTTAGAAGCCTATATAATTTAAAGGAAGATATAATAAGTAGAAATTATAAGGAATTATCAATGGATTATTTATCAATGGGTATGACAAATGATTATAAGATTGCTATTGAAGAAGGTTCTAATATTGTTAGAGTTGGGACAGGCATATTTGGAGAAAGAGATTACTAAAAACTACTAGGAGGTATATAATGTCTAATTTTATGAATAAGGTTAAATATTTTATAGGTGTACAGGATTTGGAAGAAGAGGAAATGTATGAAGATGAACAAGTCTATGACGATTATGATGCAGCAGTAACTTCACAAACTAGAAAATCAAACAATAAAGTATTAAATATTCATACCAATGCAAATATGAAGATAGTAGTTCATGAGCCACTTAGTTATGATGAAGCTCCAGGAATAATCGATGATTTAAAATCTAGGAAAACAGTTGTTGTAAACTTAGAACAGTTAGACAGTATAGTTAAGAAGCAAATCTTTGATTTCATTAATGGTGGTTTGTATGCAATGGAGGGAAATATACAAAAGGTTACTAAGGATATATTTATTTTTGCTCCAAGTAATGTAGAGATTGATGGATTAAAAGATGAACTAAAAAACAGGGGTATATTTCCTTGGTAAAAAGGAGCAGATTTTATAGATGATACTTTTATATAGGGCTATTTTAAGGTTAATCAATATAATTGAATTACTTATTTTTGTTAGAATAATATTTTCTTTTTTAAATATTAGGGGTGGAGGAGTTATTATAAAATTCATATATGACATGACAGAACCTGTACTTGGTCCTGCTAGAGCTTTAATTGCTAAAACAGGCATAAATACTGGCATGTTTGACTTTTCCCCCATAGTAGCAATTCTTATCTTAAATATAATTCAAAAAATGGCTAGAATAATATTGCTATAAAGGGTGGTTATTTGAGGATTAATAGGGAAAAGTATTTACTTCATATTGACGATAAAGAGAAATTAATAGATATGAGGCGTATAATTGATAAAATTGAAATGGTTATGAATAATCATGTATATGAATCTACAGATTTTTTAGATCCATATGTTAGATCTTTAGCTAGGTCAATTTTAAATAGATTTAATGAAATAGATTATATTGAGAATGGTGGTATAGAACATTCAGAAAGAAAAATTATAACTATATTTCCTCAGTATTTAGATAGTTCTACTGTAGAAGATGATATAGTTGCCCTAAGAGTCACTGGAGATTTGGAAGGATTATCTCACAGGGATTATTTAGGAGGAATTCTTTCATTAGGTATAAATAGGAACAAAATAGGGGATATTTTATTACATGATGATTATGTAGATTATATAGTAAAAAGTGAGCTATCTGATTTTATTATGTTAAAATTAGAGAAGGTCGGAAATAAAAAGGTTAAAACAGAAAAAATAACTCTAGATAAATTGATTCCAGCTGATTTAGAATACAAGGAGATAGATAGGGTTTTATCTTCTAATAGGATAGATTCTTATATTAGCGCTTGTTATAATCTTTCTAGAAAAGAAAGCGGTAAGATAGTAAAATCAGATAGTGTAAAGATAAACTGGGAGAATATAGAAAAGCCTTCCGTAGAAGTAGAGAAAGGCGATCTAATATCTGTTAAGGGTTATGGAAGGTCTATTTTCCACTCTATTGAAGGATTAACTAAAAAAGATAATTTAAAAGCTGTTATAAGGATTTTAATATAAATAAAATGGAGTGAATTTTATGATTACACCGTTGGATATACAAAATAAAGAATTCAAAAAAAATTTAGTTGGTTACAAGACTAAAGATGTGGATAGTTATTTAGATTATATAAATAGGGATTATGAAGAATTATACAGAGAAAATATCGAGTTAAAAGACAAGGTAGGAATGTTAATGGACCAAATAAGTCAATATAACAATCTAGAAGAAACATTAAAAAATACTCTTGTTATTGCTCAGACCACAGCAGATGAGGTTACAAGTTCTTCAAGAAAAAAGGCAGAGTTAATTATTGAAAAGGCAGAGATGGATGCAAAGAATCGTATTAATGATGCTAAGGATCAAGTTGAAAATATAAAAATAGAATATGAGTACTTGAAAAAAGAAATGTTTGTTTTTAAGTCTAGATATGAAGCATTTATGCAGGGACAGTTAATGACGGTGAAAGATTTTTATAATAATTTTGAAGAAAATGATAAATTAAAACAATCTACTGAAGAAGTAGAAGAAGTAGATATCCTCAATGATGTAGATGAACAAGAGGCACAATAGCCTCTTTTTTTCTGTACTAAATATAATATTAAATTAACAAGGGGTGAAGGTATGGTATTTATATTATCTATTATAGTTGTTATAGCAGACCAACTTAGTAAATACTTTGCAATAGGAAGATTGAAAGGTTCAATTTCCCATGTCGTTATTCCAGGTTTTTTAAAGTTTACCTATGTAGAAAACTATGGAGCAGCTTTTGGTATTTTAAAAGATAAAAAAATGTTTTTTATAATAATCACTTTAATTATAATAATGTTTATATCAATATTTTTAATTAGATACTATAATAAGATTAATATATTTATGAAGATTGGATTGGCCTTATTACTAGGAGGAGCTATTGGAAATTTCATAGATAGAGTTAGATTTGCTTATGTTGTTGATTTTATTAATATTAGATTATTTAATTCTTATGATTTCCCTGTTTTCAACATTGCCGATATTTCAATTGCCTGTGGAACCATTATTATTTTAATTTTAACTTTACTTAATAAAGAGGAAATATAGG
>CAZMMV010000083.1:0-6373 GCA_964567475.1 uncultured Tissierellaceae bacterium
TTCCATATAATATATTTACTTTTAATCTTCGACTAATCCATATTTCACTTTTATTCTATCAAGTTTTTCCAACATGGGTTCTCCCATTATCATTAAAAATAGAACAGTCGCTGAAGCATGAACTAAATCACATGGTACTCCAGTTACATAAGCTGTTGCTATCATCTTCCAATTTATATTTGACTGAAACATTATCACCGATGCCGGGTTCATTATTCCACCGTATACTAAAAATACAACCACACCACCAAAAATAGATAATGATAGTTTATCTCTTCTTAAGAATCCCTTTTTAAACAATAATCCAGCTAAAAATCCTAAAATCCCCATAGCAAACATTTGCCAAGGTGTCCAAGGGCCTTGACTATATAGCATATTTGATAGGAGCATAGTAACTGCACCTACTAAAAATCCACTTTCTGCTCCAAAGGCTACTCCAGAAATTATAACTACTGCTGCAACTGGTTTAAAATGTGGAGTCATAAAAAAGGCAGCTCGTCCAGCTACTCCTATGGCACATAAAACTGATATAACTACTAGCTCTCTTGCCTGAGGATCTCTACTCTCAAATATCATTACAAAAGGTAGCATAACTTCTAATATTATTAAAAACGAAATAAAGTAATACTTCCTATCACCTAAATAATATATCCCTATAAAAATTGTTAAAGGAATACACAATAATATTAAAATAGCTGCCACAATTGTTCTTTTGGATAATTTTCTATTCTCTCTGCTTACTTGAATAAGGCTAGTGGGTATTTTTTCTCCTTTTTCAAACATAGACAAGAAGAAAATAATCCCTGAAAACATAAATGCTATCATCATGCCTACATACTCCCACTGTTCTTTAGAACTAGCAAAATCCATGCCTTCTAAATCACCAGTAAAACTAGCCCAAGTAAATTTAGAAATTATAGGAAATCCTTTTATTGAAATAGCTATCAATAAAAATAAAGACATCAATCCTACAAATTTATTTTTGTACCATTTCTTCTTTTCCTTTTTTTTTTCTTCTTCTACTTCAAATAATTCACTATCGTCTTTTATTTCAAATTCATCTTTTACCTCTCCACCACAAGCTAATATAACATCTTCAACTGTAATAGCATCTTTTACAATATGCCTTGCCATTCTATTTGCAGATGTAGTATAAAAACTATTGCCAGAAAAGAATTCCCTTGGGCTTCCCTGAGTAACCACATCTCCATCAAAAAACAAAGAACATCTTGAAGCATATTTTGCACAAAACTCAATATCATGACTAATCATAACTACACTAACCCCATGAGACATCAACTTTCTAATTATCCCAGCAAACTGTTGCTTGAATTCAGCATCTAGTCCCTTAGTTGGCTCATCTAGTAAAAGTATTTCTGGCTCCAATAACAAAACCTTTGCTAGGGCTGCTCTCTGTTGTTCTCCACCTGATAAGTCATATGGATGACGTTCTAATAAATTATCCAAATCACACAAATGAGAAACTTTCCTTACTTTTAAATCCTTATTTTGTTTAGATATACTTTTGCCTTTTAATATTTCATATAAATCTTCTTTAACTGTATTTTTAACAAATAGAACTTGTGGATTTTGAGGTAGTACTCCTAATAATCCACCAAATTTTTCACTATCTGATATCTCATGTAAATTTTTACCTTTTATATAAACACTACCTCTATAAGGTCTATTGATACCTGACATAAGAGAAAGTGTCGTACTTTTCCCTGTCCCATTTCCACCTAATATAGTTAGAAATTCTCCTTTATTTACTTTTATAGATGCACCCTTCACTACATCAGGCAAATCCTTTTCATATTTAAACCAAACATCTTTTAATTCTAAAATCACTTCATCTTTAGTGTCTTTTTCATCCTCATCTTCCAACTCTTTTATTTCTAATCCATTTCTTGAAAGTTCATCTAGCCATTTTCTACCCTCTCTAACGGTAATCGGACATTCTAAATTGTTTTTTACTCCTGCATAAATCCTCATAGCTGCTGGCATGGCTAGAAACATTCCATGATTATCACTTTCTATCTTCTGACCTACATCTTTAGGTGATCCATCTCCTATTATTTGCCCATTATCCATTACAATAAGTCTATCAGCTAAGGGCATTGCCTCTTCTAACCTATGTTCTGTTAATATAATAGTTGTTCCTAATTCTCTATTAATTTTAGCTAAAGTAGCTAAAAAATCTGAAGCTGCTATAGGATCAAGTTGACTTGTAGGTTCATCTAAAATCAATACTGATGGTTGCATAACCATTATTCCCGCTAAGTTTAATATCTGTTTTTGCCCACCAGATAATTCGTTTACATCCTTATAAAACCAATTCTGTATTCCAAAAAAAGACGCCATTTCTGAAACTCTAAGTCTAATTGTTGGAGTATCATAACCTAAGCTTTCTAATCCAAATGCTAATTCATGCCAAACCTTATCAGTTACTATCTGATTGTCAGGACTTTGCATTACAAAACCTATTTTTGTAGATTGTTCTCTAAGACTTAAATCATCTAATAATTTACCTTCAAAATATATCTCTCCCACCTTAGCACCATGTGGTGCTAAGACAGTCTTTAATTGTCTTAATAGAGTAGTTTTACCACTACCTGAAGCTCCACAAAAAACAAGAAACTGTCCACTTTCTATTTCTAAATTAATGTTATTTAAAACTAATCTTTCTTGTTCAGGATAAGAAAAGTTTAATTGTCTAATTGAGTAGCTTTCCACTGCATCTCCTCCTGTATATTTACTATTATTGGTACTATGCATAGTATTACATATGAAATCCATAGACTAATAGGAAATAGCTCAAGAGTTCTTCCCTTCATGGTCGGAAAATATCTCCATTTCAATCCTCCCACTGCACCACCAATTACAATATATAATCCCAATATACCTATTACTGCTATCGCTATTTTATCCCTTTTTTCAAAACTATAAATTGAAAAGGCAGTTCTACCTTTTAATCCATATCCTCTACTTTTCATACTATCTGCCGTTTCTATTGCATTTTCTAATGCCCAAGTTATCATTATAGAAATAATTGTTATACCGTGGCTGGCTCTTTGTATAATGCCTCCATTAGAAACATCCCTTCCTATACATCTTTGAGCATTAGATACTACTCTTATTTGATTTTTAAACCTTGGTACAAATCTTAGTGCCATAGATAAAATCAAAGACAGACTTGGTATAATTCTTCCAAATAAATATACAAATTTATCAGATGTCATTATTTCGTTATAAGCTGAAAACCAACAAACTACAGCAACTAACATAGTAGAAGCCGCCAATCCGTATACTATAGACTCTAAAGTCAATGGATTACCAGTATGCAAATAAGTAATTATAGTTGCACCTTCATGATTAAATGCAGGATTGATTAATGATGTAGCCAACATAGTTGGAAGAAGAAATAAAAAATTAAATTTAATAGCCTTCCTTCCTTTTAATTCTATAGAATATGCAAAAGCACAAACTATAGATATTAAAAGGCAAATAGGATGCATAAAAACCATAGAAAATCCAAATACAAAGGCAAAATATAAAAAATTTACGACTGGATGATATCTAGAAAATGTATCTTTCATTTATCATTCTCCTCCTATGGCTGAAAATCCTCCGACATCATTTCCCAAATCACATGTATAAACCCATTCAACTACATCCCCTTCTTTGAGAACATATCTAGAACATCCATAATTAGGAAACCAATTATTTACCTTATACATCCAACCAGAGAGTTCTCCACAATCAAACTCATATAAATTATTTATACCTTCTATATAAGCTGAATTATACATAGGTGTATTTGAAAACTCCATATGTATTTTGCCTCTTTTCATTTCTCTTAAGAGCAAGTTAAATACACTTTCACCTTCATAAAAATTTACCTTTTTATTAGCGAATATAACTCCATCTTTTGGAACTAACTCTAGCTTCTCAGGATTAAGCCAATCTATATTATCTAAAATAGTGTCACATCTGACTGACAAGGTACAAGATCTTTCTATATCTGTAATCTTGGTATTTTGTGGTTCCATAGGTACAGGTTTTCCCTCTGGAACAGGATCTGTTAAATATTTATCTTTACCAGTTTTAGGATTAACCTCCATTCCCATAGATTTAGAATAAGATTCAGATCCCTTCTCTACTCCTGCTGAAGAGCCACCACTCATCTCTTTAGCAAGTTTTATCTTCTCAGCTGCAGACAAGCCCCCTTCAGTACCACCTGGTCTTGATTTTTCAGGTTTTTTATCATCTTCAAGTTTTTTATCATCTTTAGCTTTTTCCTCAGTTTTCTTTTCAGCTTCTATTTTATCTTTTTCTTCTTCAGATTTTTCTTCCTTATTAATTACTTCAAGTTCTTTATCGTCTTTTTCTTCTTCAGTTTTTTTCTCTTCATCTGTTAATAGCTTGTCCTTATCAATTTCATCTTCTACTTTGCTAGTTCTTATTTGCTTTTTATGTTCTGGTTTAACTTTCCAACCTTGTAATCCTGGAGCATTTCCTCCATACCAAAAAGTAAATACTAATATACCCATAACTACAAGGGAAACTAATATTTTGTTCTTATTAAATTTCATTTCAATTCCACCTTACTTTATAATAAATTAGCCTTTCCAAGCATATTAAATACCATTTGTGTAATCTCTCCACGAGTTATAAGCTTTTTAGGATCTATAGACATACTAGAATCATCTAAAATATCTTCCCTATAGCAAAATGCTAAAGAAGGCATAGCCCAATCTTTTACTAAAACATAATCTTCAAATTGAGATAAGTTATCTCTTACACTTGCTTTATCCATTTCTATATCCATACCTGCTAGTTTAGCAGCATTGGTTAACATAATTGCGGCTTCTTGCTTGCTAATAGTGTTATTTGGTTTAAATTCATCTTTAGATACACCATTAACTATTCCATATCTATTTGCAGTAGCTACATAATCAAAAAACCAATCTGATTTTTTTACATCTTTAAATTTTTCTTCTCCTTTAGTTTCTATACCTAATGATTTTACAATTATTGTGGCAAACTCTGCCCTAGTCATATTGCTATTGGGCTCAAATTTATCTTTAGTTTTTCCATCTATGATAAGTCTTGAAGCTAAAGACTCTATAGCAGATTGATACTTATGAGCATTTACTCCTGTAATATCTTCAAAAGTAAGTCCTGGTTTTACTATTGGCATCATATTTATAACTTGATCTTTATTTTCCAATCCCTCAATGTTCTTAAAATCTGGACTTTGACTTCCTATGTTTATTGCATCATCCATGCGGTATAAACTACTTTTTTTATCTCTCAATCTCTTAGCAGCTACTATTCCATAAAATCCTTGTTCAGCAGCCATTTGATTAGAACCACTACCATCTAAAGTGTGCAAAAATCCTTTTCCTTCTAGATGATAACTAAGTAAGTTATCTAACAATGTTTTTCCATTTTTAATAAATCTTTCATCTTCTAATGGTATTCCTAACTCTGCTAATGCTACTATTACCTGTACACAACTTTCAGAGTTTTCAGATCCCCAGCTAAAATATCCTCCATTTTCATTTTGTTGTTTACTCATACATTCAACAGCTTCTTCTGTAGCTTTTTTTACTTCTGCTATATCTTGATATTTTGCTAAAGCTTGTAAAGCCATACCTGTAATATCAGGATCAGATTTACTATCCTTATCTTCAGATTCAGTTCCTCCAAACAGAGACCAACCACCATCTGATAATTGACATTCCAATATTCTATCTATATACATTTGTCTGGTAGCTTGTACTTCTGCTGCTGGATTTTCAGGCATATCATATTTAGCAGAATCTAAAGCTATTAAAGCCCATATAGGACCATTTAAACCTTGCCATATAGTCTTGTCATAATCTCCAATAGCTGTTAGAAGATTGTATCCTCCTACATCTCTAGCATCTTTACCTATGGCACTCAAAGCTACTATAAGTCTAGAGTACTCAGTATATTTTTTGTCATGTAATTTCCCATCTAATGATTTAACATAATTTTCAACTACATTATAGTACTTTTGATAATACTGATTTGGAACCTCATATCCCGATCTAGCAAGTCCTATAATGGCCCATTCTCCTCCTATAGACCCAACCTGTGGATTTGCTACCTCTTTATACATAAATTTAGCAGTATCCTCTACCACTTCATTTAATCTTGTATCGCTAACTGCTGCAAAAGATCTATTATTGATTCCAGTTAACAATAAAACAATAACTAATAATAAAATATTAATTTTTTTAAAACCTTTACTTTTAATCATCTTATCTCCTCCTAATTTTAATTTAATTTATAATAAAAAAACATCTATATCCAATTTGGAATATAGATGTTTAACTTACATGAT
>CAZMMV010000084.1:0-6290 GCA_964567475.1 uncultured Tissierellaceae bacterium
TTTATCAACATCTTCAATTGTCTCTTTTACAATGTTTCTTTGAAGTTCCTGAAGCAGTTTATTTAGATCTAAAATAAATTCTCCAATATCTATATTTCCATCATTAATAAAATTTTTTATAATTAATTCAATATTTTTTACCCCTTTTCCGTAAACTGTTGTACACTATTATTCATAAGAAAACACCTTCCTGTTATATATTATTGTTTTTGTCAAAATTTATAATATCGCATTTGGGTGTTTTTTTAATATTTATTTTCCGACGATAACTTTACACTAATTAAAATAAAACCCTTATATATATATAGAAAAGACCCCTAAGATTTCAAAGCCTTAGGGGTCTTTTGAGTACTAATAGTAGTAATTATTATGATGTTCTACATCATCTTCTTTATCTTTGTGAATAGTACCATGAGGGTGTTCAGGTGGTGCATAAATAGAGTAAAGTTTAAGTGGCATACAAGCTATATTTATTAAATTATGCCATTTGCCAGCAGGTATTAGTATTACATCATCGTCATAAACTCTTTTTTGAAAATATAAATTTTCTTGACTATCTCCCATTAAAACTAAGCCCTCACCTTCCTCTATACGAATAAATTGATCTACATCATAATGAACTTCAAGTCCAACATCTTCTCTAGATTTAATACTCATTAGGGTAAGTTGTAAATGACTTCCTGTCCATAGTGCTGTTCTAAAATTAGTATTTTGTTTAGTGGCCTCATTTATATTTACTACATAAGGATTAGGCCCATGGTCACTTAAGTCAATACAATTACACCAATAATCTTCATAATTATAATAGTTGTTCATATTCATCTTCCTTTCATTGTTTATACACTATAATATATGATTTGTATTCTAAAAAGGTTCTCTTATAAAAGATATTTGGTAACAGTGGTTACGGAATATCTTTTCTTTTAAGGATATAATACATTTAGAATAGATAATATAAAGATAAATGAATAATTAATATATAAAAGCATAAATGGGGAGGTAAATATGAATAAATATTTTGATATAAAAGATAAGGTTTATGATATAACAGAAAAATATCCAGAGACAATAGATGTATTTGTATCAAGCGGATTTGATCAGTTTGCAAATGAAAATATGAGAAAATTAATGGGCAAGGCTATTTCGTTAGAAATGTCGTGTAAAAGCAAGAAAATTAATATAGATTTATTTGAGAAAAGATTGATAGAAGCAATTGAACAAAATAGGTTTTCAGAAGATAAAGCCTTACTAGATAAAAGTCGAGTTAAAGATGCAGATATAAAAATAGAAGGAATTCTTCCTTGTCCAGTTAAACTTCCATTATATGAGAGTTTTGAAAAATGGTTAGAAAAAGAAGATTTTCCATTTACCCTGGATTATGAACTTAAAGTAGCTTCCGGTGGTGTAGATTGGATAAAAGATAAGATAGAAATAATAGAAAGTGAAGATGAATTATCAGATTTATTTATGTCTGCAGGGTTTGACTTATTCTTTGATAAGAATTTAATGGGAAAGTTTAAAGAAAAGGAAGTATTTGAGGACTTAACTAGCTTTGAAAAAATGAATAAAGATTTTGATAATGAATATATAGATTTAAAAGATCCATCAGGACAATACTCAATTATAGGAGTAGTGCCGGCAGTATTTTTAGTAAATAAAGAGGAAATAGGAGATAGAGAAATACCCCAGACTTGGGAAGATTTATTTAAAGCTGAGTTTGAAGGAGAAGTTTCACTTCCAGTAGGTGATTTTGACCTATTTAATGCCATACTTTTAAATATATACAAAGAATATGGTGAAGAAGGAGTAAGAAAACTAGGTAAATCTTTTATGAAAAATATGCATCCTTCAGAAATGGTAAAATCCTATAGAAAGAAAGAAAAGCCAACTATAACCATAATGCCATATTTTTTCACTAAAATGTTAACGAAAAATGGACCAATGACACCAATATGGCCAAAGGACGGATCTATTATTAGTCCTATCTTTTTACTGAGCAAGAATTCTAAAAAAGATAAGATAAAGCCTTTTGTAGATTACTTTGCATCAAAAGAAGTAGGAGATATACTTTCAGGTAATGGAAGATTTCCATCAACTAATCCTCAAGTAGACAATAATCTAAATGAAGATCAAAAGTTTATGTGGTTAGGATGGGATTATATAAATAATCACGATATAGGAAGACTAATAGAGAAATGTGAAAAGATGTTTAATGAATCTATTTAGGAGGTAGGTATTATGAATTTAATTGTAGTTTCAGGTCCACCATCATCAGGGAAGACTTCTATAATAATTAAAACTATAGAATCACTTAAGAAAAGAGATATATCTGTAGGAGTAGTTAAGTTTGACTGCCTATATACAGATGATGATATATTATATGAAAAAGCTGGTATTCCAGTGAAAAAGGGATTATCAGGTGCCCTTTGTCCAGATCATTTTTTTGTATCTAATATTGAAGAAGTAGTTCAATGGGGAAATAAAATTGGAGTAGATGTTTTAATTACAGAGTCAGCAGGACTCTGCAATAGATGCTCACCTTATATAAAAGATATAACAGGAGTTTGTGTAATAGATAACTTATCTGGTATAAATACACCAAAGAAGATAGGTCCTATGTTAAAATCAGCGGATATTGTAGTCATTACAAAGGGAGATATAGTATCTCAAGCAGAAAGAGAAGTATTTTCATCAAAGGTTAATTCAGTAAATCCTAGAGCCACAACTATGCACATAAATGGGCTAACAGGACAAGGAGCTTATGAACTTAGTACCCTATTATACAATGAGGAAGAAAAGGTAGATTCAGTACAAGGTATGGAACTAAGATTTCCAATGCCTTCAGCCTTATGTTCTTATTGTCTAGGAGAAACAAAAATAGGTGAGGCCTATCAAATGGGAAATGTTAGAAAAATGGATTTAGGTGATCAGGATGAATAATATAACTATAGGAGAGTTACAAGAAAAATATCCCTTTGTAGTTAGCTATTTTGAAGAAAATAAACTAGAAGTGGAAAACTTTCAAGATAAAACATTTGAAGAATTTTTAGACCATTTTAGTGAAGAGGATATAGAAAACTGGGCAATAGATAAAGAAAAATTAACTTTAGATTTAGAAGCTTTTATAGAACAAATGAGAGAGTTCTTAGGAATAGAAGAAGATACTAGGGTAAATTCCTTGACTATACTTCCAGGAAGAGACAAATCAGGTAAGGAAGAAAGTTTTAAAGACTTAACTATTCATAAATCTGAAATCATATCCATAGTAGGTCCAACAGGCTCTGGAAAGTCTAGACTATTGGCAGATATAGAGTGGACAGCAATGAGAGATACTCCCACAAATAGGGGAATACTAATAAATGGAGAAACTCCAGATACAAAATGGAGATTTTCTTCTAACAATAAATTAGTAGCACAGCTTTCACAAAATATGAACTTTGTAATGGATTTAACTGTAAGGGAGTTTTTAGAACTTCATGCAGGAAGCAGATTAGTAGAAGATATAGAAGGGGTCATTGAAAAGATAATATATGCTGCAAATAATTTAGCTGGAGAAAAATTTGACTTAGATACTCCAGTGACATCTTTAAGTGGGGGACAATCAAGGGCATTGATGATAGCAGATACTGCAATACTTAGTTCATCACCTATAGTATTAATAGATGAAATAGAAAATGCAGGAATAGATAGAAAGAAAGCTTTGGATCTATTAGTATCAAGTGACAAAATAGTACTAATGGCAACCCATGATCCAACTTTAGCCCTTATTGCAGATAGGAGAATAATCATTAAAAATGGTGGAATAGATAAAGTTATAGAAACCTCAAAAGAGGAAAAACAATTATTACTAGAGTTAGAAAAGATGGATAATGTAATCCAAAAAATGAGAACCAGCTTAAGACAAGGAGAACAACTAAGAGGCTTACGTTAATTATGAATTATAATTAAAAGGAGGAATTAACATGCATGAAGGATGTACAGGTAGTTTTGATAATGGAAAGATGGCAGTGGATAAAATAAGGATGATGGGATTTAATGAAAATATAATGCCAGTAAAAACAATGATTAAATGTGTAGAATGCGAGAAAGAATTTGAAATGACTCATCTAGAAACAAAATGTCCTCATTGTGGAATGGTATATGGAGTAACACCTTGTTCAGCAACAGATCCATCTAAGATAATGGCAGCAGGGAAAAACTATTAGATGTAAATCAATAAGTTTTTTCGTTTACGTAACATAGGTTACGTATTAAGTTTAAAATATAAGTTATACTATAAATATAAAGAAGAAAAAGTTAAAGGTACTTAACATAAAATAGGGGGTAAATATTAATGAGTGAATTAAAAATGTTTTGTTTTCAATGTCAAGAAGCTATGAATAATAAGGGCTGTACAAAAGTAGGTATGTGCGGTAAAACAGCAGACTTAGCAGCACTTCAAGATTTAATGATTTATACAGTAAAAGGTATTTCTGAATTAGGAGTTAAGGCAGATGAAATAGCTTTTGAAATGCAAGGAATGGATAGATTCTTAATTGAAGCATTATTTATGACTATTACAAATGCAAACTTTGACAAAGATAGATTCTTTGAAAAGATTAAAGAAGGATTAAAATTAAGAGATGAGTTAAAGGATGAGTTAGTTAAAAGGGATGTAGAATTAACAAACTTAGTAGATGCATCAACATTTACTGTAAATTCTAACGATGATATAGTATTTAAATCAAGAAGTGAAAAAGTAGGAGTATTAGCTACTGAAGACGAAGATATAAGAAGTCTGAGAGAATTAATTATATATGGATTGAAAGGAATGGCAGCTTATGCGGAACATGCTGACAATCTAGGATATGAAGATAAGGAAATTGCAAAGTTTATTCGTAAAGCAATGGCAGCTACATTAGATGATAGTTTAACAGTAGATGAATTAGTTGCTCTTACTTTAGAAACAGGCGAGTATGGAGTTAAGACTATGGCTTTACTTGATCAAGCAAATACATCAACATATGGTAATCCAGAAATATCAGAGGTAAATATTGGAGTTAGAAACAATCCAGCAATACTAGTGTCAGGTCATGACTTAAAAGACTTTGAGGAATTATTAGAACAAACTAAAGGTTCAGGAGTAGATATATATACTCATGGAGAAATGTTACCAGCTAACTATTATCCAAAGTTTAAAGAATATGATAACTTTGTAGGTAATTATGGAAGTGCTTGGTGGGCACAAAAAGAAGAGTTTGACAAGTTCAACGGACCTATTTTATTCACTACAAATTGTATAGTACCACCTAAAGCTTCTTATGCTGATAGAGTATATACTACAGGTAGTTCAGGATATCCAGGATTTACACATATACCTGATAGAGTAAATAACCAAGCAAAGGATTTTTCTCAAGTAATAGAACATGCTAAGAAATTAGCTGCACCAACAGAAATAGAAACAGGTAAAATCGTAGGTGGATTTGCTCATGCTCAAGTATTTGCTTTAGCTGACAAAATAGTAGATGCAGTTAAGTCAGGAGCTATAAAGAAATTCTTCGTAATGGCAGGATGTGATGGTAGACAAGGAAAGAGAAGCTACTATACAGAATTTGCAGAAGCTCTTCCAAAGGATACTGTTATTCTTACAGCAGGATGTGCAAAGTTTAGATACAACAAGCTTAACTTAGGAGATATAGGTGGAATACCAAGAGTATTGGACGCAGGACAGTGTAACGACTCTTATTCTCTAGCAATTATAGCTATGAAACTTAAAGAAATATTTGAATTAAACGATATAAATGATCTTCCAATAGCATATAATATTGCTTGGTATGAGCAAAAGGCAGTAATAGTATTACTTGCATTATTATCATTAGGTGTAAAAAATATTCACTTAGGACCTACACTACCAGCATTCCTTTCACCAAATGTGGCTAATGTATTAGTAGAAAACTTTGGTATAGGAACTATTGGAGAAGTAGAAGATGATATAAAAATGTTTATGGAAGCATAAATCTTAAATTAGACCTCTTGCTAAGCAAGGGGTTTTTTGTGTTATAATAAAGTATATTATAACTAATAAATTTGATTGGAGAGATTATATGAAAGAATTAATTAAGAAAATAAATGAACTTGCAAATAAATCAAAGACTGTTGGATTAACAGATGAAGAAAAAGAAAAACAAAAGGAACTTCGTAAAGAATATATATCTGTTTTTAGAGGGAATATGAAAGAAACGTTAATGAATGTAAAAGTTGTAGATAAAGAAGGAAAAGACGTAACACCAGAAAAACTAAAGGAAGAACAA
>CAZMMV010000085.1:0-6051 GCA_964567475.1 uncultured Tissierellaceae bacterium
CAACTAAAAAAAGAATAGTCTAGACTATTCTTTTCTTTTTAGAAGTTCAGGTTTTAATTTTTCATTTAATATTTTAATATGAGTTCCTTTCATTCCTAGGGATCTTGATTCAATAACCCCAGCAGATTCAAGCTTTCTCAGTGCATTTACAATTACAGATCTAGTTATACCAACTCTATCAGCAATTTTACTAGCAACTAGTAAGCCTTCACTACCTTCTAACTCATTGAAAATATGCTCCATTGCTTCTAATTCTGAATAAGATAAGGTACCTATAGCCATTTGAACAACAGATTTTTTCCTAGCTTCCACTTCAATTTCTTCACCTTTAGATCTTAAAATTTCCATTCCAACAATTGTTGCACTATATTCTCCTAATATTAAATCCTCTACTTCAAACCTTTTAGCAAATCTAGCTAGTACTAGAGTTCCAATTCTATCACCAAGATTATTAATAGGTATAATAGTTGATATCTTATCAGGATGATCACATGCAGAAGTACCATCAAAAACGCAATTTGTTTCTTCCTCAATATTTCCTTTAGTTTCATTGTACCTTAGCAATTCTTCATTGTATTTTTTAGGAAATCTCCTCTCATTAACTATTTCTGATTCTATAATTTCACATTCAAAATTTTCATAAAGTTCATATCCTAACACCTTACCATTTTTATTTGCAATATAAACATTAGCCTTTAAAATGCTGCTTAGTATTTCACTTAATTCTGAAAATGAAACAGGCTCTGATCCGAAACTTTGTAATGATTTATTTAGCCTTCTAGTTTTTTCTAATAAATTTTTCATCCGTTTTCCTCCTTGAATTTTTCAAATATATTTTCTTAATTACGTTACAATTTATTTTACTATATAATTTAAACAATGTACAGAATTTTTTAACTATTTACACTTTTTCGATTTCAACGTATTTACACTCTTTATTTGTACATTGAATTTTCTTCTCTTTTTTAGTTCTTTTTATAACCATAAAACTATTACATTTAGGACATTTTTTTTCTACTGGTTCATTCCATGAAACAAAATCACAATCTGGGAAATTATTACATCCGTAGAATATCCTACCTTTTTTAGATTTTCTTTTTACAACTTCGCCTCCACATTTTGGACACTTAACATTTATTTTTTTTAATATGGCCTTTGTATTCTTACAATCTGGATATCCGGGGCAAGCTAAAAATTTACCATATCTACCATGTTTTATTACCATCATTTTTCCACATTTTTCACAAGGAATATCAGTCACTTCGTCCTTTATTTCAATCTCTTCTATTTCTTCTTCAGCTTTCTTTAAAAAGACCTCAAAATCCTTGTAAAACTCTTCAACTACTTCTACCCAAGTTAATCTTCCTTCTGCTACTTCGTCAAGTCTTTCTTCTAATCCAGCTGTAAATTCTTCATTTATAATTTCTTTAAAGTATTCAACTAGTAAATCATTTACTAATATTCCCAATTCAGTTGGATTAAATGATCTATTTTCTAAATTTACATAATTTCTTGCCAATATTGTACCTATAGTAGGTGAAAAAGTACTAGGACGACCAACACCTAACTCTTCTAACATTTTAATTAAAGAAGCCTCTGTATATCTTGCAGGTGGTTGAGTAAAATGTTGTTTTGGAAATATCTCTTTAAATAATAATTTATCACCTACAGATAATTTTGGAATTTCCTTATCTTTTTCATCTTCTTCAGTAATATATAATTTTAAAAATCCTTCAAAATCTAAAATAGAACCATTAGCCTTAAATAGGATATTATTGTTATTAATAGTAACTGAAAGCGTATTATATACAGCTTGTGTCATTTGGGATGCAATAAATCTTTCCCAAATCAATTTATAAAGGCTATATTGATCCTTTGTTAGAGAATCCTTTATCTTTATAGGCTCTTTTAAAACATTAGTGGGTCTTATAGCTTCATGAGCATCTTGTGAGTCTTTTTTTACCTTTTTTGAATACGACTTACCACCATTTGAATATTTGTCACCATATTTTTCTTTAATCAAATTGGCAGCTACTCCTATTGCTTCTTTAGATATTCTAGTAGAATCAGTTCTCATATAGGTAATCAATCCTGCTGTTCCTTCTCCTTTAATATCTATTCCTTCATACAACTGTTGTGCAACCATCATAGTCTTTTTTGTAGTAAATCTTAATTTTTTTGATGCATCTTGTTGTAATGTACTAGTAGTATAAGGTGGATAAGGATTCCTTCGTTTCTTACCCTTCTTTACATCAGTAACCTCATAATTATCTTTATCTATCTTTTCTAGTATATTATCAACATCTTCTTTTGAGTTTAATTCTATTTTTTCATCTTTAGTTCCTATCTTTTCTCCATAAAAGTTTGCTTCAAACATTTCTTTATCTTTTTCTAAATCAGCTTTTATACTCCAATATTCTTGAGGTATAAATGCATTAATCTGGTCATCTCTGTCGCATATTAATTTCAATGCTACACTTTGAACTCTCCCTGCACTTAAACCTTTTCTAATCTTTCTCCATAATAATGGACTGATTTTATATCCTACTAATCTATCTAAAATTCTTCTTGCTTGTTGTGCATCTACAAGATTCAAATCAATTCTTCTTGGATTTTTTATAGCATTTTTTATAGCTTCTTTAGTTATCTCATTAAACTCTACTCTTACTTTATCCTTTTCATCTATTTTTAATGCATAAGCTAAATGCCATGAAATAGCTTCACCTTCCCTGTCAGGGTCAGTTGCTAAGAATATCTTCTTAGATTTTTTAGCATTTCTTTTTAATTCCTTAATAACTGGTCCTTTTCCCCTAATAGTAATATATTTTGGTGTGAATTTATTATCTATATCGATTCCTAAACTGGATTTTGGTAAATCTCTCACGTGTCCTACTGAAGCTATAACTTTATAGTTTCTACCTAAAATCTTTCCAATAGTTTTAGCTTTCGCAGGGGACTCGACTATTACTAAGTTTTTTTGCAAAAATATACACCTCCATTTAATAAGTCTAGTAAAGACTAAACACTCTACCAGATAATTCCCTTATTACTCCTTTTAATTCTAAAATTGTCAATATACTAATTATATTAGAAATGTCTAAATTAGTTCTATAAGAAATAGAATCACAATGCATAGGTCCTTCTTCTAAAATTTTAAGTATCTTAATTTCAGTTTCACTATATTCTGAGTAATCTATGGTATTTTTATTATTAGACATGTTTTTTTCTTTTAATTCTCTAAGTTCATATATTTCTTCAATTATATCATCTATTTCTAAAAGTGGCCTTGCACCATCTTTTATTAATTTATTTGTTCCGCTACTAAATATACTATTTATATTTCCAGGCAATGCAAAAACATCTTTTCCTTGCTCCAATGCGTGAGTAGCTGTAATCAAAGACCCAGATTTTTCTTGTGCCTCTATAACTACAACTCCCATAGACATACCACTTATTATTCTATTCCTTTGTGGAAAATTATATGCAAATGGTGATGTTCCTAAAGGAAATTCTGATATTATTGCTCCAGACCTTTCAATTTCGTTATAAAGAGATACGTTTCTCTTTGGATATACAACATCTATTCCATTACCTAGCACAGCTATGGTCCTTCCATGGTTCTCCAAAGCAGTCCTATGAGCAATTGCATCTATGCCATTGGCTAATCCACTAATTATAGTTATACCTAAGTCAGTTAATTCTTTAGTAAATTTTTCACAAGCCCATTTCCCATAACTGGTTGCTTTTCTTGAACCTACTAAAGCAATTGCAAATTCATCTTCTTTAAGTATATCGCCTTTCATATAAATAACTTTAGGATTATAATCTATATATCTTAACCTTCTAGGATAATTTTCATCGTAAGTTGTTATAACTTTAATATTATTTTCCTCAATATTTAAAAATAATTTTTTTAAATATTGATCATTTCTATTATTTATTATTTTCTGTTTCACTTTATTTCTAATAGTTTTCATTGATTCAATCTGTTTGTTTTCTGCATTCCACAAATCCAATAAATCATTAAAGTAATCAATAATCTTAATTATATTAGAATTTCCTATTTCTAAACTATTGAGCCAAATCAAAATATCCCTTTGTGAAAGACTCATTTAACTTACCCCCAATATTTATTATCTAGTGTTCTATACCTTATAGCTTCTAAAATATGTCTTTCTTCAATGTTATTTTCACTATCTAAATCAGCTATTGTTCTTGAAACTTTCAATAATTTATTGTAGGTTCTTCCACTAAATTTATATTTTTTAAAAGCTTGATCCATTATTTTCTCAGATGTTTTAGTCAATTGGCAGTGTTTTTTTATATCCCTATCTGAGATTTCTGAGTTACTATATATATCCATACCTTTATATCTATCTAACTGAATATCCCTAGCTCTATTTACTCTTTTTCTAATGTCAACTGAAGACTCTTCTTCTTTTTCTCCTTTTAAATCCTTATATTTAACTGGAGATACTTCAATATGAATATCAATCCTATCCAATAAAGGATTACTTATTTTACCCAAATACCTATCGATACTAGCTTGAGTACACGTACACTCATGAAAAGGATCTCCTAAATATCCACAGGGGCAGGGATTCATACTAGCAACAAACATGAATTTAGAAGGAAATGAATAGCTAGCCTTTATTCTTGAAATATTTACAAAGCCATCCTCTAATGGCTGTCTCAAAACTTCTAATACCGATTTTTGGAATTCTGGTAACTCATCTAAAAACAAAACACCATTATGTGCTAAAGATACTTCTCCAGGTTTTGGTACTCTACCGCCACCAATTAAAGCAACTGCAGAAGATGTATGGTGTGGTGCCCGGAAAGGTCTCTCTTTAATTAAAGAGTTAGACGATAATAATCCTGAAATACTATATATCTTAGTAACCTCTATTGATTCTTCAAAAGTAAGTCTTGGCATTATAGAAGGAAGTCTCCTAGCTGCCATAGTTTTACCAGATCCTGGTGGCCCTATAATAATTATATTATGAAAACCTGCTGCTGCAACTTCTAGGGCTCGTTTTAATCCAACCTGTCCTTTTATATCTTTAAAATCCAAGATAGAGTTACTGGAATTTTGATTATCATAAATTTCATTTCCATATGGATCTATATGGAATTCATTATTTAAATAATCTACAACCTGGCTTAAAGAATCTACAGGAATTATATCCATATCTTCAATAACACTACATTCTTTTATATTATCAAATGGTACAACACATTTTTTTATATCATGCTCTCTCATAGCAATAACCATAGGTAATGCTCCTTGAATCTTATTTAACTTTCCATCTAATGAAAGCTCTCCTAAAAAAACAGTATTAGTTAATGATTTTTTAAGAACTACGCCAGAAGAACTTAATATTCCTATAGCAATTGCTAAATCCATCTGGGATCCTTCTTTTTTTAAATTTGCAGGCGCTAAATTTATAGTAATTCTATTTAAAGGAAATTCATAACCACTATTCTTTATTGCAGCCCTTACTCTTTCTTTAGATTCCTTTATAGATGTATCAGGAAGTCCTACTATATTAAATACTGGAATTCCTCTGGATAAGTCCGCTTCTACATCTACAACAGAACCATCCAATCCTTGTAAAACACACGTATTAATTCTAGAATACATACTGAACACCCCTTTATCATATCAAGCAATTACCCAGGTAATAGCTACAATATGAGGTTTATTTGGTCTTTTCAACAAAAAGCATTCTCAATATGATTTAATTTTGTATTTAATGTCAAATAAACTTCAATGATATCATATCTCGGTTGGTATTTCATATGTTTTTTTTGTTTCATATATACTTGAGAACAAGCGATTATTGTTCTTTGTTTTTTTATATTAACTGCTTCATAGGCATATCCATATTTTAAGCTTGTACGAGTTTTAACTTCCACAAAAGCTAATATATTCTTAAGCTTATCTAGTACTATTAAATCAATTTCACCTATTTTATTTCTATAATTTGACTCTAAAACTATATATCCTTTTGATTGTAGATACTCTTTAGCTATTAACTCTCCTTTTTT
>CAZMMV010000086.1:0-5897 GCA_964567475.1 uncultured Tissierellaceae bacterium
AATGCCATGGAGTTCAATATAGAAAGTATTGAATCACTCTATGGCTTTTTGTGTGGAATCATTGGTATGGACTATGATTTAGAAAAGATTTATGTAGATAGTATTTATAAGATAATGGATATTGATATAAAATCTTTGGAATTACTTATAAAAGGTTTAAGTATTATCTCAGAGAGATTTAATACTGATTTCTTTATAAATATAGACTATTTAATGAAAGATATTCCAGAAGAATTGAGGGAATATTGTTTAGAACTTGAAGGAGTATTAGATTCTGCAACTGAATAAAGTAAAGAACAATAAAGGCAGGATATATCCTGCCTTTATTGAAAAATATTTTAATAAATAAGGATGATTATATGAAGAAAAAAGAAAGAATTGATAAAATAATTAGTAATATGGGTTATGGAAGTAGAAAGGATGTAAAGCAAATAATAAAAGAAGGAAGGATCATGGTAAATGATTCTATAGTTACTGACAATAAAATTAAAGTAAATCCATATGAGAACAATATTTATATAGATGGGGAAGAAATCAACTATAGGGAATATATATATATTATGATGAATAAACCGCAAGGGTTAGTTTCATCAACAGATGATCCTAGTTCTAAAACTGTTATAGACTTATTAGATAAAAGATATTTAATATATGAACCATTTCCAGTTGGAAGATTAGATAAGGATACTGAAGGTTTATTGCTAATTAGTAATGATGGCAAGTTAGCTCATGAAATACTAGCGCCTAAAAATAAGGTAAATAAGAAATATTATGTAGAAGTTGATGGGTACATAGAAGACAAACATATAGAAGTCTTTAAAAAGGGAGTAATTTTAGATGATGGTTACAATACATTACCTTCTAATTTGGAGATAATAAGCTCAGGTGTTATTTCTAAGGTATATTTAACAATACAAGAAGGAAAGTTTCATCAGGTAAAAAGAATGTTTGAAAGTATTTCTATGAAAGTTATATATTTAAAAAGGGTTTCAATGGGAGAACTTGTATTAGACAATGGATTAGACCTAGGAGAATATAGAGAATTAAGTAAAAATGAAATTAATATATTAAAAAGGTCTTAAAATATGTTATAATACAAATTATAGAGTAAATTTATATTAGATAGGGTGTATGTTTTGAATATCAATAAAAAAAGAAGAAGTAATTTTGACAGATTTTTTAAAAATAGATCTTCCTTGATAGTTAATTTTAGCAATGGAGATATAACAAAAAAACAATTTTTAGAGTATAATTATGATTTAGTTCGTAGAATGAATTTAAAGCCATTTCTTAGAATAGATAGTTATGAAATGGGAATGTATAATTATCAGTATTATAATGTTTTGGCAAAGTATTTTAACATGCTAGCCAATAATGTTAAAAATACAAGAAGACATCATAAATATTATAATTACTATTTTAATAAAGGTAATAATTATTATAATGAAAAAGATAAGGCAACTTTAGCTTTATTAAAGTTTTTAGATTTTAAGGGAGTAGATGCTTATTATATAAATGTAAACTCAAAATCTTTGAGAAATGAATTATATGAAATAGTATTATTAAATTACGATGAAGCAATATTCCATTCAAAATCTAAAAGACTATTGAAGATATTAAAAGATAAAAAGGTATTTAATTGTGTATTAAGGGATTCATTGATAGATGGATACATAAATGAAACATATTAAAAAATAAAGTCTTCCCTATAGGGAGACTTTATTTTGTGATTAAATGAATTATATCTTCTAGAGAACTATTACTAGGAATATTGAAATCTCCAGACTTGAATTTAGTATCTAAATTTAATTCTTGAGATTTTAATATAAACTCTTCTGTACTAGAGATTAATTTCTTGTCTTCTAAAATAGTAGCTATTTTAGAAGGTAAGGAACCAGCGGGTATAGATAATTTAATTGTTTCTGTATCTTTGACCACTTTAGGTTTTTCTTTAGGATTGTTTTCTGGATTTTCTCCAACTTCTATATGTGTATTTTTATCTTGTTTTTTTACTAATTCTTCATCTTCTAGTTTATTATCTGTAGGTTTGTTATTAGTTGTTGTATCTATATTGTTCTCAACTAATTCTTCTTTAGTGTCGAGGACACCTAGAACATCATTGGCAAATAATAAATCAATTCTCCACCCTATAATCAATGCTATAATACCAATAATACCAATTACTATTATATAATCTATATAGTCATATAACAAATCTTTAAAACCTTCAAAAAAATTCTTCATATCTTTACCTCCAAAAAAATAACTAAGAATGTATTTTAATCTAAACTAATGATGTATAATATAATTATAACATAAGAATAAGGAAAAGGTGAATAAAATTGAGAGAAATTATAATAGATAAAAACGAATCAGAACAAAGACTAGATAGATTTTTAAAGAAGTATTTAGGAGAAGCATCTTCAGGATTCATATATAAGATGATTAGAAAAAAGAATATTAAAGTAAATGAATCTAGGGCTAAACCGGAAACTACAATTGTTGAAGGTGACACTATTCAATTATATTTAGCTGATAAAACAATAGATAAATTTATAACTGAAGATAGAGAAATAAAATCAGATTTAATTCCAGATATTGTTTATGAAGATGATAATATAATGTTAATAAATAAAGCGGCAGGTATATTATCTCATGGAACAAAAGGAAGTTTTGAAGAAAACATAGTAGACAGCATGATAAATTATTTAATTCAGAGTAAAGAGTATATACCAAGATTAGAAAAAACCTTTACTCCATCTGTTTGTAATAGATTAGATAGGAATACTTCGGGTATAATCATTGGTGCCAAGAACTATCAAGCCCTAAAATCCATAAACAAAGCAATAAAAGATGGAGAAGTTAAAAGATATTATAAGACAATAGTTAAAGGAAGGATAAATGAAGCTTTCACTCATAGTGCTCATTTACTAAAAGATGAAGATACAAATAAAGTAGAGATTAGAGAAGAAGATTTTGAAGGTTCAAAAGAAATAACTACTGTAGTTAAACCAATAAAAAGTAGAAATGGATTTTCTCTTTTAGAAGTGGAATTAATTACTGGAAGAACTCATCAAATAAGAGGACATTTATCAAGTCTTGGATATCCAATAATAGGTGATAGAAAATATGGAAATAAACAAATAAATAAAAGATTTAAGGATGAATATTCATTGGAAAATCAATGGTTACATGGATATAAGATACAATTAAATGGATTAGATGAAGAAATGGAATATTTGAATGGCAAATCATTTACTTCTTTGGCAGCTGGGAAAATAGGAGAAATAGAAAAAGATTTATTTGAATAATAGAAAGGATGATTTGGTGAATAAGAAGGTTAAGGTTAGTATAAAAGATATAGGAGATGTTTTAGTAGAGAAGGGCGTAGCCTTAAAAGATATTTCTAAAGATGTATTTAAAGAAGATTATAAAAAATACTTAGGAGCAATGATAAATAACGAGGTTTTTAACTTAAATACTAAAGTTGAAGAATCTTTAGAAGTAGAATTTTTAGATATTACTCATGTAGATGGCCATAGGATATATACAAAAACAATTTCAGCAGTCTTTATAATTGCTTGTAAAAGACTATTTCCAGAAAAAACTGTGGAGGTACAACATTTTCTAGGTGAAGGCTTATATACAGAGTTTGAAAAGGGAGAGACTATTGATTTTAAAGACATAAAAGCAATTAATAGTGAAATGAAAAAGATAATAAGGGCAGATTATTCAATAAGTAGGGAAAAGATGCCAAAGGATAAAGCCATAGAGCTTTTTAAAGAAAATAATTATGTAGATAAAATTCGTTTATTCAATACTTTAGATAGGGAAAAAGTTCATGTATATAATATAGGAGAGCATATTGATACTTTTCATGGATTCTTAGCACCTTCAACAGGATTTGTAGAAACATTTGAATTAAAGTATTATTATCCAGGAGCTCTTATAGTTATACCTAATAGAAGCTTAGAAGATAAATTGCCAGAGTTTAAAGAGTTAAAAAAATTATCAAAAGTATTTAAAGAGACAAATGATTGGGCAGAAATATTAGACCTTTCATACGTAGGATCTTTAAATGAGAAAATTATTAATGGAGAAATTTCAGAAGTTATAAAAATATCAGAGGCATTACATGAGAAGAAAATAGGAAAAATTGCTGATGAAATATGCAGAGATGATGATATACATCTTGTTCTTATAGCAGGACCTTCTTCATCAGGAAAGACTACATTTGCTAATAGGTTAGAGATACAGTTAAAAGTAAACGGGAAAAAGCCTATATCAATTTCTGTAGATGATTATTTTGTAGACAGAGAAGATACTCCATTAAATGAAGATGGAAGTTATAATTTTGAAGTGATAGAAGCTATAGATTTAGAATCACTTAATGAAGATTTGATAAGTCTTCTAGAAGGAAAAGAAGTAGAATTACCTAAGTTTAATTTTATAACAGGGAAAAGGGAAAAGTCTGGACGAATAGTAAAAATAGATAAAAATCAACCTATAATAGTAGAAGGTATTCATAGTTTAAATCCAAAGATGACTTCATATATACCTGAGAAAAATAAATATAAAATATATATATCAGCTTTAACACAGTTGAACATAGATTCACATAATCGTATACCAACTACAGATACAAGAATTATTAGAAGAATGGTAAGAGATGTTAAATTTAGAGGGAATAATGCTAATAAAACTTTTGAGTTATGGCCAGGAGTAAGAGCGGGAGAAGAAAAGCATATATTTCCATTTCAAGAACAGGCAGATATAATGTTTGACTCTGCGTTAGTTTATGAATTAGCAGTTTTAAAAAAGCATGCTATTCCTTTATTAGAAGAAATAGATAATAGCAACACATATTATAGTGAGGCAAAAAAGTTACTTAAATTCTTGCAATATTTTAGAGATGTAGAAGATGAAAGTGTTATTGCTGAGAATTCATTATTGAGAGAATTTATAGGTAAAGCAAAATATAAAACTCAATAAGAGGTGCATATATGGAAAAAATATTAAAAGAGATTGTAAATAAAAATAAGTATTTAATCGAAAAGGGTAGGGTTGCAGATTATATACCGGCTCTATCTAAAGCTAATAAAGAAGACATAGCTTTAACAATAATAGATTTGGAAGATAATATTTATGAGTATGGAGACCATAGTAAAAAATTTACGATACAAAGTATTTCAAAAGTTATTAGTTTGTTTTTAGCCATATTAGATAATGGAGAAGAGAAAGTTTTTAAGAAGATTGATTGTGAAGGCACAGAAGAACCTTTTAATACACTTTACAAGTTAGACTTACCTAATATATTAAGACCGGCTAATCCAATGATTAATTCAGGTGCAATCCTTACTACATCACTAATAAAAGGGACCCCAGAGGAAAAATTTCAGAGGTTAATAGGATTTTTTAGAGATATAACTGGTAATCTTGATTTGTCTTATAATGAAGAAGTTTATCTTAGTGAAAAGCAGACAGGAGACAAAAACAGAGCTTTGGCTTATTTAATGAAATCAAGAAATTTTTTAGATGGAGATGTAGAATCTATATTGGATGTTTATTTTAAACAGTGTTCAATAGAAGTGACTACAAATGATCTTGCAAGAATAGGTTTGTTTTTAAGTTCTAGAGAAGAAAAAGCTAACATTGATAATAAAGCAGATATTAATAAGATAAAAAGAACTGTAACCGCTATTATGGCTACTTGTGGAATGTATAATTTTAGTGGAAAGTATGCAATAGAAGTTGGTATACCTTCTAAATCAGGAGTAGCTGGAGGTATAATGGCAACAATACCTAATAAGATGGGAATAGGAATATACAGCCCGCCTCTAGATCAATGTGGAAATTCAATAGTTGGATATGGAATAATGAAAGATTTATCTAGGGAA
>CAZMMV010000087.1:0-1895 GCA_964567475.1 uncultured Tissierellaceae bacterium
TCTTATCTTATTTATATAAACTGTGTCTAGTCATTGGGATGTCATTGTTAACTCCCTTGGTAAATAGTACTTCATGTATGTCAATTCCACCTACATGGAAATTAGCTGCACATGCAAGTAGATATAATCTCCACATTCTGACAAATCTTTCATCAAACATTTCTCTAACCTTATCTTCTTCTTTAGTGAAGTTATCATGCCAGCAGATTAATGTTTTAACATAATGTCTTCTTAGACTTTCTACATCTATTGTATGGAAGCGTCTATCCCCACCTTTGGAAATTATTTCTCTTAAGGTAGGTAGTACTCCACCTGGGAAGATATATTTATCTATCCATGGATCTCTTCCGCCTTCTTTGTGTCCACTTATAAAGTGCAGCAAAAATAGTCCTTTTTCTTTTAATACAGCTTTTACATTATCTAAAAACAAGTCATAGTTTTCAGTTCCAACATGTTCTAGCATGCCTACACTTACTACCCTGTCAAATAAAAGATTTGAATCTTCAAGATCTCTATAGTCCATCAATTTAACATTGATACGGTCTTCAAGTCCTTCTTTTATTATTCTTTTTTCAAATCCTTTAAATTGTTCTTGGCTAAGGGTGATACCAGTTCCTTTTATATTATATCTATTAGCTGCTTCTATCAATAAATCGCCCCAGCCACATCCAATATCTAATAAAGACATGCCATCTTTTAACTGTAATTTATCTATTATATAATTTACCTTATTAGTTTGGGCTTGATAAAGAGTGTCATCTGGATTTTCAAAGTATGCACAGGAATAATTCATAGTTTCATCTAACCATAATTTATAAAAATCATTTCCTATATCATAATGTGATGATACTTCTTTTTTCTGTTTTTCTTTGGATAGTTCTTTTATGTTTCGTATTAAATTATGATCTGGTAAGAATCCTTTTCTTATTTCCATAATGGCAGTGAGTCCTTTAAAAAAATCTCCTTCAGCATCTATAATTTTATCCATATAAGCTTCGCCTAGTGTTAAGGATGGATTTTTAACCAACTCTTTTTTGTCAATTGAGCCATTTAATATAAGTGTAAAGACTGGTTTTTCTTTTCCGATTTTAATTTCTTCATCCAGTTTACCATTTTTATTAAATACTATTTTAAAACTTTCTTTAAAATTTTCTTCTGGATAATCTTTTAGAAATTTCTTGATCAATTTTTTTTCTACTAACAATTTATACATCCCTTTCCTTTTAATTAATAAAGTCAACATTAAATTGTTACCCAATTTTATTTTCTTATATCAAAATTGTACAATAAATTATAACTAGAAGACTAATAAGTGAATACTTATATAAGTGTTATTAACTTATCTCCTTGACATATATATATGTATAGAATATTATTAAAAGTAGCATTATTCTGAATAACTCAAATAAAAATAAGGGAGAAGATGAATTATTATGAAAAAAAGACTATTATTGATGTTAGCTCTTGTAATTATGACTAGTATGATCATACCACAAGGGGTATTTGCTAATGAGGGAGTCCGTAAATATATTCCAAAAGTAAAAAAGATATTTGAGATAGGTGAAGAATATAAAGATATTGATATACATAATCGCCCTAACAGAAAAAATAAAATATATGATATATCATTTATGTCTAATGATGATAATATAAATGTAGGGATTGATTATGATGGTAATATTGTTAGATATGGAAAACATAGCATGAGAGATAGGGAAGAACCTTTAAAATTCCCTAAGATAAGTGAAGAAGAGGCTTCAAAGAAGGCAAAAAATATTTTAACTAAGATAGATCCTAATTTATTTAAAAATGCTAAGATGAAGAATGTAAAAATGAGAGGAAATTTAGATACTTATTATTTTATGTATGTGAGAAATGAAAACGATATAGATTTT
>CAZMMV010000087.1:1995-5749 GCA_964567475.1 uncultured Tissierellaceae bacterium
GCTAGAGCTATAGATGCTAAGACAGGTGAAAATATAGAAAATCTAAATAATTTTAATGATTATGCTTATTATGGATTTTTATATGGAAATGAAAAAAAAGTATCTATTGAAGAGGAAAATAGACTTGTAAATGCTGGAAAAGTAGTAAGTAGGGAAGAAGCGGCAAAAGAGTTAAGAAGTTTTGCTGATTTGGATAAAAGTTACACTATAGAAGGCAGCAATTTAGTGAAAAATAAAACAGATGAAAGTTATGCATGGGAGATACTGATAAATAAACAAGAAGGAAATAGTGGATTTGGTACTACTGTTTCTGTAGATGCTATAAAAAATGAAGTTTTAAACTTTCATAAATTTGATATGAGGGAAGAAGAAAAGTTTGAAGCGAAATACAGTTTAGACCAAGCCAGTGAAATTGCTAAAGCATTTTTACAAAAAAAGATGCCAGATAAATATAAGGAAGTTGAATATGTAGGCAATATATTTTATGATTATGAAGGAGATACAAGTGAATATATATTTAGATTCAATAGGGTGATTGACGGAGTAAAGTTACCCCAAAATGGTTTTACCATAAGTGTTAGTTCTCTTACAGGTGAAGTGATGAATTACAACTATTTATGGAATGATATAGAGGCTTTATCTAAAGAAGGAATGATAGGAGAAGATAAGGCTAAGGAAATATTGTTAAATAATAGAAAATTAGACTTGAAATATATTTTGGATAAGGATAGCATAAAAAACAAGAAAAAAGAAGTGAAGTTAGTATATTGTTTAAGTGATGAGGAAAATATTTTTATAGATGCTATGACTGGTAAGGAAATAAGTCAAGAGTCTATATATAATCTAGATGATAAAAAAGAAGAAGCATACAAGGATATAGATAAAAGCTATGCTAAAGCTGAGATAGAAAAACTAAGGGAAAACGGAATATATTTAGAAGGTGAAAACTTCTATCCAAAGAAAGATATTTCTCAGATGGACTTTTTATATCTATTGTCAAATACAAAGAGATATATGTATCCCTATGAAGAAGAGTATATATATGAAAGGGCTTCTAGAGACGGTGTTATCAAGCCAGGAGAAAAGAATCCAGATAAGCTAGTAACTAGAGGTCAAGCTATAAAATATATAGTGAGAAGTTTTGGACAGGAAGATGCAGCAAATCTTGGAGATATTTATAAGACCAATTATAAGGATATAGATAATAGTAGTAAAGAATTAAAAGGATATATAGCTGTAGCAGAAGGCTTAGGTCTTATTAGTGGAGAAGGTAATTTTAGACCAAATGACAATCTGACTAGGCAGGAAGCTGCTATAATGATTTACAATATATTAGATAGGGACTAAGTAAAAGGAGATCTCTTACAAGTGAAATGAACAAGACTTGTAAGGGATTTTTTTATTGCATTTTGGTAAAAATTAGTGTAAAATTAAAAGGCTTAAATATTGACAATATTAAAATACTAGTGTACTATAAGATTAATACACTAGTGTTTAGATACAGGAGGATGGAAGAATGATAAAAAAGAAAAAGATAATCATTATTAGCTTGGGAGTAATTATTTTAGTATCAATTATTGGCTGGAAACTAGGGATGAAACAAAAAAAGCCTATTCAAAGTACGGTAGAAACTACTAGTATAAAAAAGGAAGATATAGAGTCTCATATTCAGGGAACTGGAAAGATATTTTCTATGGATAAAAGGGATATTGTATCTGATGTTGAAGAAAAAATTGAAAAGATGTTTGTTAAAAAAGGGGATAAGGTAGAAAAAGGACAAGTATTAGTGAAGTTAGAAGAAGTTAATATTCAATATAAGATTAAAGATGCAAAGTTAAGGATGTCTATGGAAGAAGAAAGTTTAAAGCAATTACAAAGAGAAGGAAATACAGAACTTGAAATTAATTTATCTAATGCAAAAATAAGATATGAAGATGCAAAGAAGACATATGAAAGAAATAAAGACCTATATGAAGAAGGGGCAATTAGCAAGGTGGATTTTGAAAAGGCTGAAAATGATATGAATGAAATTTATAATGACTATATTTTAGCAGAAGAAAAATTAAAGAAGTCTAATTATGAAAATGAAATTATTCTTCAAAAGCAAAAGTTGCAATTAGCTAAATTAGATTTAGAAAAGCTAGAAAAAGATTTAATGAAATATACTATAAAAAGCCCTATTACAGGAACTATTGTTGATACCAATATTTCTGAAAGTGGAATTATAGAATCTCATGTAACTTTGATGTCTATTCAGGATGTAAATCATTTAGAAATTATAGTAGATATGAATGAATATGATGCAAGTAAAATAGAGCTAGGAGATTTTGTAAAGATTACTGGTGATTCATTTGAAAAAAGAAAATATGAAGGTAAGGTAAAATATGTTGGTTCAATTGCAAAACAAATAGATGGAAGTCAGGGAAGAGAGAGTGTAGTAGAAATAAAAGTGGATATTGAAAATAATGATGAATTTTTAAAACCAGGTTTTTCTGCAAAGTTGGATATTTTAACTGAGAAGAAAGATAATGTTTTGACAGTTCCTTATGAAGCAGTATTTACTCAAAAAAATGGGGATAAGATTATTTTTACTGTAAAAGATGGGATTGTAAAAAAACATAAAATAGAGACTGGTATAGAGAGTGATTTTTCACTAGAAGTTATAGGAGATATAAAAGAAGGAGAAAAAGTAATATTAAACCCAAGGGAAGATATAAAAGATGGGGATCAAGTTATGATTGACAAGGTGATATAGTATGATTAAAATAAAAAATTTAAAGAAAGTATATAAAACAGGAAATATATGTGTAGAAGCTTTAAAAGATATTAATTTACAAATAGGTGAAAAGGAATTTGTATCTATTATGGGACCTTCTGGCTCTGGAAAATCTACACTGATGAATATATTAGGATGTTTGGATAAACCAACACAAGGTATTTATGAATTAGATGGGGAAAGTGTCCAAGATATGAATGATAATCAACTTGCTGTAGTTCGTAATAAAAAAATAGGTTTTATTTTTCAATCTTTTAATTTGATTCCTCGTATAAGTGCTTTAAAGAATGTAGAGCTTCCTATGATTTATGCTGGAGCATCAGCTAGTGAAAGAAAGAAAAAAGCTATAGAAGCCTTGAAAAAGGTAGGATTAGAAGAGCGAATGAACCATAATCCTAATGAACTTTCAGGTGGTCAAAGACAAAGAGTTGCTATTGCTAGATCTTTAGTAAATAATCCTTCTGTAATCTTTGCAGATGAACCTACAGGAAATTTAGATACTAAATCAGGAAATGAAATAATGGGTATATTTCAACAACTAAATAGAGAAGGGGTAACTATTATAATGGTTACTCATGAATTAAATATAGCACAGCACACTAAAAGAATGATTGTATGTAGAGATGGGGAAATTATAGAGGATACACCTGTTAAAGATCAAATTATAATTTAAAAAGAAGGGGAAATCATATGAATATACTTGAGAGTATACAAGTATCAATAAGTGCTATTTTTGCAAATAAGATGCGTTCACTTCTTACTATGTTAGGTATTATTATAGGAATATCATCAGTTATTACTGTAGTAGCATTAGGTGAAGGTAGTCAAAATATAATAGATGAAGAATTTGAACAATTTGGTACAGGTAGTGCATATTTTACGGTTAATTGGAATGAAGATTATACTATAAAGGATTTATTTACACATGATGATATAGATGTACTTAAGGAGACATTTTCAGATGATTTGGAAGCTATA
>CAZMMV010000088.1:0-5605 GCA_964567475.1 uncultured Tissierellaceae bacterium
AACTAGGCATCCATACTTCTAAATCATAAGTCTTTGCTGAAGAAAATCCTAAATCGCCAGAACTAAGCATTACCATTCTATAAGGCAATCCTAATTGTTTTAAAATATCTTCTGCATCATTTGTTAATCTTTCTAATTCTTTATATGAATCTTCTGCTTTAACAAATTTAACTAATTCGACTTTGTCAAACTGATGATTTCTTATAAGGCCCCTAGTGTCTCTACCTGCTGAACCTGCCTCTTGTCTAAAACAAGGTGTATAAGCTGTATATTTTATAGGTAGTTTAGCTTCACTTAGTATATCATCTCTATGAATATTTGTTAATGGAACTTCTGCTGTAGGTACTAAAAAATAATCTTTACTAGGTAAATGGAACATATCATGTTCAAACTTAGGTAATTGTCCTGTACCTATCATACTACTCCTATTTACCATAAAAGGTGTTGCCATTTCAGTATATCCATGCTTTTCAGTGTGTAAATCAAGCATAAACTGAGTGATAGCCCTTTCAAGTCTTGCTCCTAAATCTTTAAATAATGTAAATCTTGCTCCTGTTATTTTGGTAGCAGTTTCAAAATCTAATATTCCTAAATCAGTTCCTATATCCCAGTGAGCTTTAGGTTCAAAATCAAACTTTGTTGGATGACCATACTTTCTAACTTCTACATTATCACTATCATCTTCACCTATGACTACAGATTCATCAGGTGTATTAGGTATTCCCAATAACATTTGCTTTAATTCTTCATCTATCACTTTAACTTCTTCATCTAAATTTTTTATCTCTTGTGAAAGATTCTTCATCTCAATAAATATATGAGAAGGATCTTTTCCTTCTTTTTTCAATTTAGGAACTTCTTTAGAAGCCTTATTTTGCTGAGCTTTCATTTCTTCTACTTTAGTTAATATAGACCTTCTCTTTTCATCTAATTCTATAAGCTCATCAATTGGATATTCTCCACGTCTCTTTGCAAGTGCCTTTTTTACTTCATCAGTATTTGCTCTTATTCTCTTTATATCTAACATTTTCCTACCTCCTATTTTTTTCAATTAATGATTTACCACACTCATATCACCCAGTAGCACAATTTAAATCTATTTGCTCAATACGCTAACATAGATTTCAAGTGCCTTGGCTTTCACCTGCTAAAACCCACCACTATCGTTGGTTAAGTTAGGGCATAAAAAAGCTCTCTATCCCTAATAATAGGGACGAGAGCTTACCCGCGTTGCCACCCTTGTTAGCCTAAAAATAAGGCCCACTCAAAGTTTATAGACTCCAGGATAGATTCAATACTTCACCCTATCAACTTGCACCTTACGTTGACTCTCTATAAAAGCTATATATTTACTATTTCCCTTCTTTGTCAAGATATTTAATTAAAATCATTATAGCATATTGAAAATACTTGTCAAGTAATCTCTAATTTAATAATCTAATACTTTTGATAAAAACTCCTTTGTTCTATTCCTTTGTGGATTTTCAAATAAATCTATTGCTTTATTTACTTCTACTATTTCTCCCTCAGACATAAATATTACCCTATCTGCTACTTGTTTTGCAAAAGCCATTTCATGAGTCACTACTACCATAGTCATGCCAGTGCTTGCTAGATCTTTCATTACACCTAATACCTCTCCTACCATTTCTGGATCAAGAGCAGATGTAACTTCATCAAATAACATTATTTCTGGATTCATAGCTAAAGATCTTGCAATTGCTATTCTCTGCTTTTGTCCACCTGATAAAGAATCCGGGTACACATCCTTTTTATCTAATAGATCCATAGTCTTTAATAATTCAATAGACCTTTCCTCTGCTTCTTTTCTTTTCAATTTTCCTGTTAATATTGGAGCTAAAGTTATATTTTCAAAAACTGTTTTATGAGGAAATAAATGAAAGTGTTGAAATACCATACCTATATTTTCTCTTATTTTATCAATATCCTTACCCGAGTTTGATAGCTTTTTGCCATTTATATATATACTCCCAGAACTTGGCTTTTCTAAATAGTTCATACATCTTATAAGAGTACTTTTTCCAGATCCAGAAGGACCTATAAGTCCTATAACTTCACCAGCTTTTATTTCTAAATTTATATCTTTAAGTACTTGTTTTTCTCCAAAATACTTATTTAAATTTTGTATTCTAATCATTATGAGCCAAGCTCCTTTCAAATAATCCTATTAACTGAGATAATAAAAATGTAATTATAAAATATATAAATGCCACTATTATTAATGGGCTAAATGGTTGAAAACTGTTACTTTGAACTATCTTTGATGCATGCATCAAATCTGCCACACCTATTGTAGATGCTACAGATGTTTCCTTTATTAAGGTAACAAATTCATTTCCCAAGGCTGGCAATATATTTTTTACGGCTTGGGGCAATATTATATATCTCATAGTGTCTTTCTTAGATATCCCCAAGCTCCTACTAGCTTCAGCTTGCCCCTTATCTATGGACTGTATCCCTGATCTAATAATTTCTGCAACATATGCTGCACTATTTAAAGAAACAGCTATTAAGGCAGCTATAAAGCCATTTACATTTACTCCTGTAATCACATAACTACCATAATATACTAAGGCAATTTGTACCATCATAGGTGTTCCACGAACTAGCTCGATATATATGCTAGCAATAGTTCTCAATATTTTAGATTTTGATAGTTTTAAGGTGCTTAAAAATGCACCTAAGGTACTTCCTATAAAAAGGGCTAAAAAAGATATTAATAAGGTTATTTTAATTCCAGTTAAATAATAATGTCTATATTTTACAATCAATTCTATAATGTTCAAAATTCTCACTCCTAGTTGTCTATTTCCTGATTACTTAATTCTTTAGCTTCTGCTTTCCATTTCTGTACTAAATCCTTTTCTATTAATTCATCTATTACTTCATTTATATATTCTGTTAGTTCATCATTTCCTGACTTAAGAGCTATACATTCTCCACTACCAGTATGGATAAGATCTAATTTATCTACTACTATTATGTCATCATTGCTTTTAGCATATGATTCTCCAGAGCTTTCAGACATAACTACTCCATCTATCTTTTCTGTTTTTAACTCCATTACAAGGTTACTTAGAACAGACAATTCTTTTACTGTAGTTCCTTCTATATCTTCTGCTAGATCTTTTTGTAGAGAAGCTGTCTGAGCTCCTAAAGTTGCACCATTAAAATCCTCTTTTGTTTTAAATTTATCCTTATCTGATTTTCTTATTAATATCTTGTGTATTCCATCTTCATCATAAGATTTAGTAAAGTTTGCATCTCTATCTGGCTGATCTGTCATTGCTGCTATTACAATATCAATCATCCCAGTAGATAGACCTCCAAGTAAATTATTAAATTCCATATCCTTTATTTCTAATTCAACATCTAATTTATCCGCAATATATTTTCCTATCTCAATATCAGAGCCGACAATTTCATCCTTGCCATCTATCATCACATGAAACTCATTTGGTGGATAGTCTGCAGATGTTCCCAATACCAATTTTCCTTTTTCCTTTATTCCTTCTAATGAATAAGGTGATAGATCACTTTTACTACATCCCATAGCCATACTTGATAATATAATCATCATTACTACTAATAAACTAATTTTCTTTTTCATTTTAATTCCTCCTATAAATAATTTGTTTTTTAATATAAAAAACTCGTCTCTAAAACAAGAGACGAGTTATATACCCGCGGTGCCACTCTAATTGTATTTTAATAACTAAAATACAACTTAAATCAAATAACGCTTTGACTGCGAAATAGGATACTCACCTTAAGTTTTGTCCTATTTATTTTAGCAACTCTCTTCATTAAGCTTTCCATCTACTGGCTCTCACCTCACCCAGTTCTCTGTACAATGTACTTGTCATAATTACTCTTTGCCTCATTAATTTTAATTTTATATTATTTTTATGTTTTATATTATTTTTTAAATTTTATCTCAAATTCTTTCTTTATCTTATTAAGTAAATCTCTGTCTTCTATCACTTCTACTCCACTTGCTACTAAAGCATATATGGCCTCTTCCATACCCTTATAAGCTTGATCTGTAAGTGTAGCTTGAGCAAATTCAGCCGTATGTCCGATTATATCATCATTATCTCCTACTATAGCAAAATTAGGATGAATAGTTGGACAAAACTGACTTACATCCCCCATATCAGAAGAACCATGATCTACTTCTCCTTGTAATATATTCTCTACTCCAATATTTCTTAAGTGTTTTTCATAAATTCCAGATAAACTTTCATTTGTAACTAATCCTTTATATATCTTTTCATATACAGATATTTCTAAATCTGAACCAGTTGCCAAGGCTGCAGCTTTTCCACAATTTATAACTTTTTCCTTTAGCTCTTCCATGTAGCCTAAAACTGGAGTCCTTATATAAAAATCAGCTACTGCTAAGTCTGGAACAATATTGGCAGCTTTCCCACCTTCTTTTATTACTCCATGAATTCTAGACGAATCCAAAATATGTTCCCTAAGTGCATTTATAGAATTAAATAACATTATACAAGAATCCAATGCATTAATTCCCTTTTCTGGGCAACCTGCAGCATGGGCAGTTTTTCCTTTAAAAGTAAATCTTAATGGAATTAATTCTGATGTAGTTCCACTTAATTTATGTTTGGAAGCTGGATGGGATGTCATAGCTACATCAACATCATCAAAAACTCCCTGATTTGCCATGTCTACCTTTACCCCAAAATTTTCTTCTGCTGGTGATCCTAATACATATACATTACCACCAATTTCATCTACTATTTTCCTAAGAATGATACCCGCTCCTGTACTAGTAGCTCCCAATAAATTATGTCCGCAACCATGACCTATACCTGGTAAAGCATCATATTCTACTAAATATGCAATAGTAGGTCCAGGTTTTTTACCTCTATAACTGGCTTTAAAAGCTGTTTGAAAACCTAAGAAATTTTCTTCAATAGAAAACTCATATTTTTTTAATATATCTATATGAGCCCTAGAGGATTTATATTCTTCTAAACCTAGCTCTGGATTTTTAAATATATATTCATTTAATTCTTTTAACTCTTCAATTATCTGGCTAATATGATTTTTAATACTTTTATCCAAAGTTCTCACCTACCCATAATTTATTTTAAATATAAAAAAACTCGTCTCTAAATAAGAGACGAGTAATATACCCGTGGTGCCACTCTAAGCGTATTTTAGTAAATAAAATACAACTCGAATCAAATAACGCTTTGACTGCGAAATAGGATACTCACCTTAAGTTTTGTCCTATTCTTTTCAGCAACTCTCTTCGTTAAATTTTCCATCTACTGGCTTTCACCTCACCCAGTTCTCTGTAAAATGTACTAGTTATAACTACTCTTTGCTTCACAAACATTTTATCTTGTTTTTTATATTAACTCTAATCATAAAGCTATTGTTTCTATTTGTCAAGTGTTTTTTATTATTTTATAAATAAAAATCCATAAAGAGCTTATATAAGCCTTTATGGATTTTTTTGTTTCATATATTTTACAAGGGAGATTAGCCTCAATACTTTTATACCCCCTATAAGTATACCTAAACATAAAAACAAATATTATTATTTATATAA
>CAZMMV010000089.1:0-5566 GCA_964567475.1 uncultured Tissierellaceae bacterium
TAGAAGAACTTTATAAATATTATTTTAAAAATATAAAAAAATTACCAATTGAACATTTATCTATATATAAAAATTTAGAATGTGATATAGAGGATATTATTTGTGATTATATTGCAGGAACAACAGATAGATATATAATTAACCTATTCAATAATATATTTGTTCCAAAACCTTGGAAAAAATATTAAAGAAAAAGAAGGATTTTATATATTTATGTCGAATATATAGTATGAGTTAAATTTTTGGTTGAATATTTAGGTGATAAAATGAAAGGTTATATAAATGAAGAGGATATTGAAAAGGTAAGAGAGACTGCAGATATAGTTAATATTATTTCAGATTATTTACCGCTAAAAAGAGCTGGTGCTAATTATGTAGGACTTTGTCCTTTTCATAATGAAAAAACCCCCTCTTTTACTGTATCCGATACTAAACAATTCTTTCATTGTTTTGGATGTGGAGAAGGTGGAGATGTTGTAACCTTTATTATGAAAAAGGAAAATTTAGATTTTCCAGAAGCTATAAAGTTTTTAGCAGATAAATTAGGTATAAGTATTGAAGAACAGTTGCCAAAAGACAAAAAGGTATATGATGAAAAGATTAAGTATTATGAAATAAATAGAGAAGCAGCAAGGTTTTTTCATTCTAATTTAAGTAAGGATAAAAATGCTTTGAAATATTTACATATGAGAAATATTTCGAATAAGGTCATAAGACAATTTGGATTAGGATATTCATTAGATAGCTGGGAATCTTTACATAGCTATTTAAAGTCAAAAGGATATGAGGATGAAGAAGTAGAAAAAGTAGGCTTGATAGCAAAAAGATCTAATAATAATGGATATTATGATAAATTTAGAAAGAGAATAATGTTTCCTATAATAGATGTAAAGGGAAGGGTCATAGGATTTGGCGGTAGGGTAATAGATGATAGTATGCCAAAATATTTAAATACTCAAGAGACAATGATATTTAATAAGGGAAATAATCTTTATGGATTAAACCTATTAAATAAGTTTTCAGATAAAAAAAGAATTTTATTAGTAGAAGGATATATGGATGTTATTTCTTTATTTAGTAATGGAATAAATTATTCGGTGGCAAGTCTTGGTACTGCTTTTACTGAACGACAAGGTAAATTGTTAAAAAGGTATGGAAAAGAAGTATATATTTGCTATGATTCAGATAATGCAGGTATAAAAGCTACAGACAAGGCAGTTAATATATTATTTAAAGAAGATATTACTCCAAAGATAGTAGTTCTGGGAGATTATAAAGATCCAGATGACTTTATAAAGGCAGAAGGATTAAAAAAATTTGAAAATAAATTAAAAGAAGCATATAATTATATAGATTATAAAATATATATAAATAAATTAAAATATAATCTAGATAAGCCAGAGGATAAAATTAAATTTACAATTGAAATATCAAAAACAATAAAAAATTTAAAAAACCCTATTGAAAAAGATGTATATATTGATAAAATATCTAAAGATATGGATATTTCTAAAGATGCAATAGAAAAAGAAGTTTTCGGTAATAATAAAAGAAATAAATCTATTAATACTAATCAAGGAATATACATGTCGAATCAAAGTTATAAAAAAAGTTCGATTTCTCCAATGAAAGCAATATTACCTTCTGGAAACCTTATTGCAGAAATAGATTTAATAAACTTAATACTATTTGATAAAGAGTTTTTCGAAATTATATCTAAGAATTTGTTACTTGACGATCTTCAGAATTATGAATGCAAAAAGATTTTTATGCTAGCTCAGGAATTATATGAGGAAAATGAAAATATAAATCAAGAAATCATTTATAAACAACTTAAGGACGATTCAAATATTAATATGAAATTATTAGATAAAATATTTAATAGAAAAACAAAGTTTTTACCAGAAAATGTTGAAAAGATAATAAAAGACTTAGTTGATAAGGTGAAATTAAATAAGTTAGAATCTAAAAGAGATAGTATTAAAGATGAAATTAAAAGGTTAGAAGATAAAGATGAGAAAGATTCTGATGAAAAAGATATATTTTTAAAGCTGTGTATGGAATTAAATGATTTAAATAAGGAATTAAACCTCATTAAAAATGAGTAAGGGAGGGAATTAAGTTGGTTCAAGCTAAGAATGAAAAGGATCAAAAAACCATATTAAAAGAAATCAATAAATTAATAGATAAAGGTAAAAAAGAAGGATTTATAACATATAAAGAAGTAACGAATAGTTTGGAAAAGATACAACTTACTACAGAAGAAATAGAAGATATATATGAAAAATTTGAAGATTTAGAGATTGAAATTATAGGAGATAAAGATGAAGCCCTATTATTTGAAAATGATAAGGAAGAAAAAGAGGTAAAAGAAGATTTATCTGTACCTAAAGGAATAAATGTGGATGATCCAGTTAGAATGTATTTAAAAGAAATAGGAAAAATAGATTTGTTGACTGGAGAAGAAGAGGTAGAATTAGCTAAAAGAATGGGCGCAGGAGATGAAGAAGCTAAAAAACACTTAGCAGAGGCTAATCTTAGGCTTGTAGTAAGTATAGCTAAGAGGTATGTAGGTAGAGGTATGCTGTTTTTGGACTTAATTCAAGAAGGAAATCTAGGGCTTATGAAAGCAGTTGAGAAATTTGATTATGAAAAGGGTTTTAAATTTTCTACTTATGCTACATGGTGGATAAGACAAGCAATAACAAGAGCTATAGCAGATCAGGCAAGAACAATAAGAGTGCCTGTTCATATGGTAGAAACTATTAATAAATTAGTAAGAGTTCAAAGACAATTAGTTCAGGAGTTAGGAAGAGATCCTACACCAGAAGAAATTGGAGAAGAACTAGACATGGAAGTGGAAAGAGTTAGAGAAATAATGAAGATAGCACAAGAACCTGTATCTCTTGAAACACCTATAGGAGAAGAAGAGGATAGTCATCTTGGAGATTTTATACCAGATGAAGAAGTATTAGCTCCAGCAGATGCAGCTACCTTTACTATGCTTAGAGAACAATTAATAGACGTATTAGGTAGTTTGACAGATAGAGAACAAAAGGTACTAAGGCTTAGATTTGGATTAGATGATGGTAGAGCTAGAACATTAGAAGAAGTTGGAAAGGAATTTAATGTAACTAGGGAGAGAATTAGACAAATTGAGGCTAAAGCCCTGAGAAAATTACGTCATCCAAGCAGAAGTAAGAAGTTAAAAGATTTTCTTGAATAATTAAGATTCGCTATGCGGGTCTTAATTATAATTTTTGGAAAGGAAGTATAAATTGATGAACTTATCGAAACGTCTATCTGCAATAAAGGATATGATAGCTCAAAACTCCATAGTAGCTGATATAGGAACAGATCATGGTTACATACCGGTATTTTTAATAGAAAATGAAATATCGAAAAAAGTAATAGCTGCAGATATAAGTAAAGGTTCTTTAGAAAAGACAATAAAACTGGTTAGATCTTTAGACTTGAATCATAGTATAGAAACTAGATTGGGTGATGGACTAGATGTTATAAAACCTTATGAAGTAGATACTTTAATAGTAGCTGGAATGGGAGGCATATTAATCAGAGATATTTTAGAAAAAAACAAGGATATAACTGAGTCCATTAATAATTTTGTATTTCAGCCTATGATAGGTGTCAAGGAATTAAGAAAATATTTAATTCATAATAATTTTGAAATAGTAGATGAAGATTTAGTTTTTGAAGAAGAAAAGTATTATGAAATAATTTCTGCTAAAAGAGGAAAATCATGTATAAGTAAAGAAATTCATTATGAAATAAGTGAATTGCTTTTAGAAAAAAGACACCCCTTATTAGGAGATTTTATTAAATATAAGATAAATAAGGTGGAAAGTATTATAAATGAAATAAGGTTGGTAGAAACAGAAAAATCCAAGGAAAAATATATAGAGTTAGAAAATTTGTTAAAAGATTATAAAGAGGTGCTAGTAAAAGTTGAAGGCTAAAAAAATTATAGAGACAATGAATAACTGGGCAAAGCCTAGTCTAATAGATACATGGGATAATACAGGTTTTCAAATAGGTAATGAAGATAAGAAAGTAAATAAAATCTTAATTTCATTAGATTTGGATAATAATGTATTAGAAAAAGCTATTAAAGAAAAATATGACATGATAATTAATCATCATCCTATAATATTTAAAGCAATAAAAAGCATAACTACTAATAATTATAAAGAAAAACTACTATATGATTTAATAAGAAATGATATAGTAGTTTATAATGCTCATACAAATTTAGATCAAGCGAAAAATGGAGTAAGTCACCAATTAGCAAAATGTGTAGGAATTAGAGAAAGTGAAGTTTTACACTATACTGATGAAAATACAAAATACGGATATGGACAGGTAGGGAATATAAGAGAAATAGATTTAATTGATTATATAGATGATATTAAAACAGGCTTAAATGTTGAAGATTTAATAGTATATGGAGATTTAAAAAGAAATATAAGTAGAGTAGCTGTATGTGGAGGCGCAGGGTCCGATTTTATATATGATGCATATAAATCAGGAGCAGATGTATATATAACTGGAGATGTAAAGTATCATGAGGCTCAATTAGCCTTAGAATATGGATTAACCATTATCGATGCAGGACATTATCATACAGAGAAAATTATATTACCAGTGATACAAAAGCATATAAAAGAAAATTTAGGTGATTTATCTGTAGATATTTGGGATAAATCTAGCCCTACTTACCATATATACTGAAGAGGGAGTGAAAAGATGAAGGAACTAGATTTACTATGTAAATTAGAGAAACATCACAATTCACTTGACATTTATAATAATAAATTAAAAAAATTAAAAGAAAATATATTTGTTGATGAAATGGGAAAAGCAATAGTAGATAAGGGAAAAAAGTTAGAGAAAGCAATACAAGTTGATGAAGATATTAAATTAGAATTAAGAAAAGTAGAACATGAATTAAAAGAATATAATTATAAGATTGAAGAAGTAAATAATAAATTATATAGTGGAGATACTAAGGATATTAAACAATTAGAAAAATGGAGTATTGAAAAACAAAATATAAAAGAAACCGTAAATTCAATAGAAACTAAGGCTTTAGAACTTATGGAACAATTGGAAAAATTAGAGAAAGAAATAAAAACAATAGAAAATTTTTTACAAGAAACAGAGATAAAACAAAAAGAAAAATCATTAGAATCTAAAGAAATAGAAAAGGATTTAAATAATAATGTAAAAATAGAATATAAAAAAATTAAGGATATAGAAAAGATAACAGATGAAGAACTTTTAAATAAATATGATTTAATTAAAAAAAATAAAAAGACAGCAGTAGCTGAAGTTAAGGATGGTATCTGTACTGGATGTAATATTGGGGTGTCAACTTTTATATTAGAGGAAATTAGAAAAGGTGAAAAAATCATATATTGTGAACTTTGTGGAAGAATATTATTTGAAAACAAGAAATAAAACCTTTGCAAAAAGTGTAGATTTATGTTATATTTAAACTATATCATGAGTAAGTTGAGTGGTCGCGTGCGTAAGCATGAGGAAAGTC
>CAZMMV010000090.1:0-5488 GCA_964567475.1 uncultured Tissierellaceae bacterium
CAGGCAATGAAGATGGAAAAGAAGATGGAGATGGAGAGGGTTCAGGAGATGGAGATGGGTCAGGAGATGGAAAGGGCTCAGGAAGTGGTAAAGGTTCAGGTAAAGGCAAAGGCAAAGGTTCAGGAAAAGATCAAGGAGAAGGAAAAGGAAGTGAAACAGGAACAGGAGTATCTGAAGGCAAGGATAATACTGAAGAAGTAAAAAATGAAGATGATAATTCAGGAGATACTTTTGTAGATGAAAACAATGAAGTAGAAGACGAGATAAATCCTGTAGAAGACAAAGAAAAAGAAGATGTTAAAGAAGAACAATTAGTAGCTACTAATATTAAAAATGTTGAAGAAGAAGAAATTCAAGATATAGTAGCAGATAATACACAAGAAGATAGTGAAGAATCTGAAGAGGATAATCTAGATACAGAAGATATAGAAGAAAATGAAGATCTAGATACTTCAATGGAAAAACCAGAAAAAACAGATGAAGAAACAGAGGAAATAGAAGAAGAACAAAAGATTTCCTTTATAGAAAAAGTAACTGAAAAGGTAAAAGAAAATCCTATCTTAGCAAGTCTTATAGCATTAGCTTTCATAGGAATAAATATATTGATTGCATCTGTTAGATTTATTAGAAAGAAAAAAACAAAAAGTAAAAGTAAATAATTAAATTTATTTATACTAATACAATGCTTGAGTAAATACTCAAGCATTGTACATTACTTGATTGGGAGGATAAATATGAATTTAAAGATACAAGAGTATTCTAAGTTATTACATGAAATAGTTGAAAATATTAGTACGGTTATAATTGGTAAAGAAAAGACTGTAGAATTAGTAATATTATCTTTAATAAGTGGGGGACATGTATTACTTGAAGATATACCTGGGGTTGGTAAAACTAGCTTAGTATCAGCACTTGCTAAGAGTATAGTTTGTGATTTTAAGAGAATCCAATTTACTCCTGATATATTACCTTCAGATATAACTGGATTTTCAATATACAATCAAAAAACAGGTGATTTTGAATTTAGACCTGGGGCTGCTATGAGTAACTTTGTATTGGCTGATGAGATAAATAGAGCTTCTGCAAAATCTCAAGCCAGTCTTTTAGAGATAATGGAAGAAAAGCAAGTAACTGTAGATTCTAAAACTTACAAGCTAGAAGAACCATTTATGGTATTAGCTACTCAAAATCCAGTAGAAAGTTTAGGTACTTACCCATTACCAGAAGCTCAACTAGATAGATTTCAAATTAAAACTTCCTTAGGTTATCCAGGCTTAAAAGAAGAAATAAAGATTATTAGTATGGATAAATCAAATAAGAAAAATTTAAAATCTGTAGCAACAGGTGAAGATATAATTCAGATAAAAGATTTTTTAAAAAACATAAAGGTGGATGAATCTATTTCTAAGTACATAGTGGATATTATGAATGCTACTAGAAACCATGAAGATATTAAACTTGGTGCAAGTCCTAGAGGATCTATAGCGCTTTATGAAATGGGACAGGCATATGCTTTATATAGTGGAAGAGATTATGTAATACCTGATGATATAAAATATTTAGCACCACATGTATTGCCACATAGATTTATATTGACACACAAAGCTAAGATAAGTAAGAGGACTGGAGAAGATATTCTTAAGGATATATTATCTAATATAGAGGTCTTAAAAAACATATAGTTATGGAGTGAAAAATTTTATGAGTCAAAGAAAAAAGATATTTACATTAATTATAATTATAACTATTATTTTTCCTTTTATTATAAAATCACCAATTAGCTTTATACCTCTCATATATATAATTTTAACTATTATGGTTTCATTAGTATATTTATTGTTAATAAAAAATAGTTGTAAATTGCTAGTAGATAATGAAGAGAATAATATATTTAAAAGATTATCTAGTACCGTATATAATATAAAAATTATAAATAAAAGTATATTAATATTTCCTAAGGTGCATTTTTTGCTGGAATTAGAAAATCTAGATGGTGAAATTTTTAAAAAACATGAATATGAATTTATGTTGAATCCTAAAAAAGAAAAGGAATTAGAAATTAAAATAGATTTCCCTCATATAGGAAATTACATTATAAAAATAAGTGAAATTCAAATATATGGTATATTTGATTTATTTTGTTTAAAGCATAAGCCAAGATGGAGTGAAAACATATCTGTAGTTCCAAAGGTTTATGAGATTGATGATTTTGATATAGATACCAAAATGGCTATATTTCCTGTAGATTTCACAGTTCCTCATAAAATAGATGGAGAGATTTATGATGACATAAGAGAGTATGTGCCAGGAGATTCCATAAGAAATATACATTGGAAATTATCCGCTCATGCTGATGAATATATGACTAAGGTACTTACTACAGATGCAGTTAGTGGTATAACAATATATTTAGATTTTAGCTTTAAAAAGAATTTAGATATATTAGAAATGGCAAGTTTAAATGATGCTATGATAGAAACAGCGTATGCTATATCACTTTATGCTATGGGGAATCAAAGGGGAGTAAGTTTGATATATACAGAAGATAATAATCCAACTGTTAAGCTTCCAAATTCCATATTAGACTTAAGAGAAAAAATACATAGCTTACCAAATCTATCAAGAAAAGAAGATTATCCTATGGAATTGTTGCTTTCTGAATATGGAAACTCAATAAGTTCTTTAGATAACATGTTTATAATTACAAGTAATATATCAATTGAACTAATCAATACATTGGCCAATTTTTTAAGTAAAGGAAAAAGGCCTATATTATGTTTAGTAGAAAGTAATTTTGAAGATCCAAATATTAAAAAAATACAGAACTTGTTAATAGAAAGTAATATTGAATATTATTTGATTAAATCAGCAAAAGGTTTTATTGATTCATTGGGAGGTAATATAGATGTTAAAAGCGAATAATATATTTAAAAGTTCCTTATGCTTTTTAATTGCTATATTGATCTCTTTTATGGAGGTTCAATTTTTTTCAGGAACTAGTCTTTATTCAATAGCATTGGTATTAGTTTTATTGGTGACTATACCAATTATATATTTATATTTTTTACCGAAGCATGAAACTATGATTATATTTTTATATAATATAATATTAGTTTATTTATTAGACTTTTTAGGGAAAAAGGTAAATATCAAGTTGTTTTTAATTACCTTGTTTTTTATTATTTTGCTTTTTTCACATTCTCTTTATACAGCTAATGCTAAAAAGACGGGACTAAAGAAGCCTGCTTATTTAGGATATATACTAATTTTAGTAGTGATATTATTGATTGTTTCTTTATCTACTTTATATATATATGAATATATATTAAAGCCAAATGTAAATGATCAAAATCAATTAGCCTTGGTATATCAAAATAAAGATGATTCAAATAGCAATATAAATAATATGCAAGAAGAAGATGTAGATAATAACGCTGGGGGAAGTGCAGGTGGTGGTGGAGGTTCTGATATAGATGAACCTATAGATTTCAAGTCTTTGATTAAATGGTTTTTGATAGGATTATTAATTTTGATCACTACCTTCGTTTTATATAGAATAATTAAATATAGATTGTGGTTAATGAAAACACTTAAATTGCCTAAAAAGGACCAAGTTACTATATTTTATAAATATTTCTTAGCTTCTTTATCAATAATAGGGTTGGAAAAATTTAAGGAAGAAACACCTTATGAATATATGTCGTATATTTCTAAAAATGACAAGTTTCCCTTTCAAGAAGTTGAGTTTATAAATTTAACTGACAAATTTGTAAAGTGTAAATATGGAGGAAAAGATATAAGTGATAATGAATATGATGAAATTTTACAATATTTCTATTCAATTTCAAAATCAATTAGAAAGAGTTTAGGAATAAAAAATTACTTTACTAAATATCTAATAAAACAAAAGATAATTTTGTAGATTAGTAGGTAAAAACTTAGCAGTTTGCTTAGTGTAAATAATCATAGAAAATACAAAATATTTCACTAAAATAAGTTATGTTTAAATTGGAGGAAATAACATGGTAAATATGTTTAAAAAATTCAATAAATATTGGGCCTTAATATTAGTATTATGTATGATATTAAATATATCTACAGCAAGTCAAATATTTGCAGCGGAAAAGGACAATCAGTTAAATTCTAATACAGGGGTTAGAAAAGATATTTATAAGGATATAGTGGCAAAAGATAAATCAGATAATTTGCAAATTGATACTTTGAATAAAAGTGCTGTAGTATCTCCTAGTATTAAAACAGACTTAAGTGATATGACAACTAAATCAGATAAAATTACATTTGATTTATGGGCCAAAGATCCTGATGAATCCAAAATACAAATTTCTGATATTAGTGTAACAAATAATGGGGAGCCTATTGGTATTAATTGGGATGACAAAGAAAAAACCAGTTATACTTTAGAATTAGAAGTAGGAAGAAATAATGTAAAAATTGATGTCAAATATAATGGGGAAGATTATGTACAAGAATATACAATAATTCGTGAAGAAGCAGAAGAAGGAGAAGCAATTGGTAGTTTTACTTTTACTATGGAAGCATTTACAGTGGGATTAGGATATTTAATAGAGCCTATTCAAGTTGATATCCATAAGGGTCGAAATTCAGCTCAAGAATTAGATCAGATAATAAGAGATAATGGATACGATTATAGCAATACAGGAATTCTTGAGAGTAATTTTTATTTACAATATGTTTCTAATGATGCAAATAAAATTTATAAAACAACTCCTAAGATTCCAGATGTATTAAAAGAAAAATTAAATGCTAAGTATGACGAGAAGGACTATAGGGATGGAAAGTTAGGAGAATTTGATTTTAATTTTATGTCAGGATGGATGTATGCAGTAAATAATGTTTTTCCTAATGTAGGATTTGCTGATAAATATCTTCAAGATGGAGATGTAATGAGAGTACAATTTACATTAGCTTATGGCAATGATATTGGTGGTTCAGATGCCGTTGGTGGAGGAAGTAGAAATGAATTTTTCCCAAAAGTAAATAAAGATAAATTAACTAAAAAAGTAGCTGAAATAAATAGTAATGAAAACAGGAAAAAATATCTATCTAATCAAAGTATTAAAAGTGCTTATGATACCGGGATAGAGATTCTTAAAAAAGTAGATGCTTCACAAGAAGAGATAGATAGGGCATATGGACAATTAGCAAATGCTAGAGTAGAGTTCAAGGATTTATCAAATCACAAATGGGCAGTAGAGGCAGTAAATAGTATGGCTGCAAAGGGGATAATAGGTGGAAAAATAGAGGGTGCATTTGACCCTGCTGCAAATATTACAAGAGCAGAAACGGCAGTTATGTTGTATAGACTATATGATTTGATAATGGATTAGTTAATTGGACTTAAAATAAGTAAATTTAACATAAATGTAATTATAACTCTAAGGAGTTTATGCTACTTAAAATTAAATATTAAAATTTAAAGATGGAATCAGGTGCAAAACCTGGACAA
>CAZMMV010000091.1:0-5418 GCA_964567475.1 uncultured Tissierellaceae bacterium
ATGATATAGTAGATATCTTAGCTATTGATCTTTTGGGAATAGTTCCAGATGATGAAGCCATAGTTATATCTACAAACAAGGGTGAACCAGTTGTAAATCAAGAAGATGCAATGGCAGGGAAAGCTTTTAAAAATATAACTAGACGAATAACAGGTGAAGAAGTAGAACTTTTAAACTTAGAAATGGACGAAGAAGGAAAGTTTAGCAAGATTTTAAAAGTATTGTTTGGTAAATAGGGGGGGATAATCTTGGATCTTTTTAAAATATTTGGTAGGAAGCGAGAAACAAGCAAAAATGTTGCTAAAGAACGACTTAAGTTAGTATTAGTACATGACAGAGCAGACATATCACCTAAATTTTTAGATATGATTAAAGGGGATATAATTAGGGTGATTTCAGAATATGTAGAAATAGATGAAGAAGAACTAGATATAAAATTAACAAAGATGAAAAGAGAAAAGGATACTTCTGCTATTTCAGCATTGGTAGCAAATATCCCTATATTAAGAGTTAAGGATGATAAATAAAATTATTATAAATAAAAACTCTAACCTTAGGTTAGAGTTTTTAAAATGATAGGGAGGATAATATGGACATTAAAATAAGCAAAGTTGGAATTGTATTATTAATTTCAATTTTATTATTATCAGGATGCTCTAAAGATCCAGTATCTAAAACAGACTTTTTAATGGATACTGTAATGACAATAAAAGTATTTGATAAGCCAGATGAAAAAATAATAGATGATGCTTTTGCAAAAGTAAGAGAAATTGAAGAAAAAATGAGTTCGACTATAAAATCTAGTGAAATAAGTAAAATAAATAAAGAGGCAGGAATTCAGCCAGTTAAAGTTAGTCATGAAACTTACTATGTGTTAGAAGAAGCTAAAAAATATGCAGAATTATCTAATGGTGCTTATGAACCCACTATTGGACCATTGGTAGATTTATGGGATGTTAAAGCAGAGGAAAAAGAAAGAGAAGCTTTACCTTCAATGGAAGATATAAACAATAAAAAAGACCTAGTTGATTATGAAAAATTAGAATTATTGGGAGATAATACAGTATTTTTAAAGGAAAAAGATATGAAAATTACTCTAGGTAGTATAGTAAAAGGATATGCTGCAGATGAAGTAAGAAATGTATTATTAGAAAATGGAGTAAAGACTGCAATGATAAATTTAGGGGGAAATATTTTTGCACATGGAACAAAGGAAGACAATAGTCTGTGGGTTATTGGAATACAAAATCCATTTGAATCTACTGGAAATCATATAGCCACATTAAAGGTTAAAGATAAATCTGTAGTTACTTCCGGAAGTTATGAAAGATATTTTAAATATAAAGATGAAATATATCATCATATATTAGATAGAGAAACAGGATATCCAACTGAAAATGAAATTGCAGGAGTCAGCATAATATCAGATAAATCTATAGATGGTGATGCACTTTCTACAACATTATTTGTTTTAGGACTTGAGAAAGGCAAAAAACTTGTTAATTCTTTAGACGGGATAGAGGCTATTTTTATTACAAAGAATAAAGAAATATATGTGAGTAAAAACCTTGAAGCAAATTTTTCAATAAATAAAGGAGTAAGTGATTTTACTATAAAGACATATTAAATATGGTATAAAATACATCTCAATTAAATATAATAATATAAATAGAGGTGGTATTTATGCATAAAAATAAGTTTTTGAAAGATATATTTAATACTAATAAAATAATAAATAAGTTAATAATAACCTTATCAATTATTCTATTTATTATGATTACTAAATCACTTAATATTAAAGCTACAAACAATATTGTAAGCTTTATCGAAAAAGGTATATATTATGATTTTAGTATAAAGCAAGATGGTGAAGAAATAGGAAAATACCTTATAAGATTTTTAAATAATTCTAAGGAGAATATTGAAAAATTAACGGTAGAAATATATGATAATATAAAATAATACACAATAATACATAAACAAGGTCTTTAAATATTATATTTAATAAATTATAAATATAATAGCTAGGTAGAACTTTAAGAAGAGTAGAGGTAAATATGAATGATTTTATAAATCATGCGAGATAGGAGAATTTTATGGATTATATTTTTATAGATTCTAGTCAAGGAATTGATAGAATAGGAGTAGTGGAGAATAGTCATTTAGTTGAATTTTATATAGAGGAAAAAGAGAACAAAAAACTACTGGGAAATATTTATAGGGCTAGGGTAGAAAATGTATTGAAGGGTATGTCATCAGCTTTTGTAGATATTGGACAAGAAAAAAATGCTTATTTATCTCTAAAAGATGCTTTACCTAAAGAATTTTTAAATGATAATAAAACTCACAAAATAAGTGAAGTAGTTAAGGCCGGCAAAGAAGCTATAGTACAGGTAAAAAAAGAAGCCTTAGGGACTAAAGGAGCAAAAGTAAGTACACATATAGAAATACCAGGAAGGTATATAGTTTTAACCCCATATTCCAATAAAATAAATATATCTAAAAAAATAAGGGATAAAAAAGATATAAAAAGACTTAAGTATATAGGAAAAGATATGATGAAAGATGGGGTTGGAGTAATATTTAGAACTTTATCTAGAGATATAGAAGAAAGTATTATAAAAGAAGAGTATAATATATTATTAAATATATATTATAAAATTCAAAGAGAAAGAAACTTTTTACCTTGTCCAAAGTTAATATATAAGGCACCAGATTTAGCGTATCAAATAATAAGAGATGTTTACAATGAAAGAACTGATAAAATAATAGTAAATAGTAAGGAAATTTATGAAAACTTAATATTAATGGAAGATGGTTTTCCTTTTAAATTTTCTCATAAAATAGAGTTAGATGAGAACTTTTCAATAGGATTAGAAAGAGAAATACAAAAGGATATAAAAAAGGCAATAAGTAGAGAAGTTTATTTAAAAAGTGGAGGATACATAGTTATAGATCAACTAGAAGCTCTTACGGCTATAGATGTAAATACTGGTGGATTTATAGGAACTCGATCCCTTAGGGATACTGTATTAATGACTAATATAGAAGCGACAGAAGAAATAGCTAGGCAAATAAGAATAAGAGATTTAGCTGGAATAATAATAATAGACTTTATAGATATGAAAAGTAAGGAAGATGAAAAGCAACTTTTAAATGGGTTAAATAAGCAACTAAAAAAAGATAGAAAAAAAGCAAAGATAGTTGATATTACAAAATTAGGATTAGTTGAATTAACTAGAAGGAAAACAAGAGCTTCTTTGGCTACAAGTTTTTATACCCAGTGCCCTCATTGTAAGGGGAGAGGAAAAACACCTAAAATATAATTTTAAAATAATGATTGACATTTACTTCTAGCTTTGATAAAATCAGTTGGTGTAGAGCCACACAATCTGGGTTTTTGAAGACTTTTATAGCACCCTGTATTGGTGAGACTGGTTAGAGGAGGTGCAATTTATGTACGCAGTTATAGAAACAGGCGGAAAACAATATAGAGTAGAAGAAGGCGACGTAGTATTCGTTGAGAAATTAGATGTAGAAGAAGGATCAAACATTGATTTTGATAAAGTTCTTTTAGTATCAAAGGAAGGCGATGTAGCAGCTGGAAAGCCTTATCTTGAAGGAGCAAAAGTTAAAGCTACTGTATTAGAACAAGGAAAGAATAAGAAAATTGTTGTTTTTAAATACAAAGCTAAAAAGAATTACAAGAAGAAACAAGGACATCGTCAACCATATACTAAAGTGAAAATTGAAAATATAGTAGGTTAATAATATGATAATAGCTAAGATATATAGGGATAAAGACAATTATATTAGGAGATATTCCATAAGTGGACATTCAAACTATGCCGAGTATGGTAAAGACATAGTTTGTGCAGCTATTTCTGTTTTAGCTCAAACAGCTCTACTATCATTAGTTGAAGTTTGCGGCTTAGAGGAGAAAGAAATTAAATACTTAATGGATGAAGAAACCGGATTACTTGATGTGACTTTACCTAATAATATTGAAGCTTTTAAGTTAGAAAAAATACAAATAGTACTTAAAACTTTAGTACTAGGTATAGAATCCATAATGGGAAATTATCCTGAGCATGTGAACCTTAAATACAGGAGGTGTAGAGATGATTAAATTAAATTTACAGTTATTTGCTTCTAAAAAAGGAGTAGGTAGTTCTAGAAACGGTAGAGATAGTGCGGGAAGAAGACTAGGAGTAAAAACAGGAGACGGAAAATACGTTTTTCCTGGACAAATCCTTATTAGACAAAGAGGAACTAAAATACACCCTGGAATCAATGTAGGTAAAGGTAGTGATGATACACTATTTGCTACAATTGAAGGTGTAGTTACTTTTGAAAGAAAAGGAAAAGATAAAAAACAAGTTAGTGTTTATCCTTCAAATGAGATAGATCTAGTATAAATAATAAGCTTACCGAAATGGTAAGCTTATATTTTTATCAACTGATATTATAAATTTATATTATTGAATTTATAATAAGTTGAGTATAATAATTATATACTGGTATAAGATATATAAGAAGAAAATTAAGTAAAACAAGGATGATGATAAATGTTTAGTGACATAGCTAAAATACATGTAAAAGGTGGAAAAGGTGGCAATGGTGTAGTAGCTTGGAGAAGAGAGAAATACGAGCCTTCTGGTGGCCCCTATGGTGGAGATGGAGGAAATGGTGGAGCTATAATATTGAAAGCCGATGAAAGTATAAGAACATTAATGGACTTTAGATATAAAAAAGCATACAATGGTAACAATGGAGAAGACGGTAGAACAAAAAAACAGTTTGGTAAAAAGGGAGAAGATATTTTATTAAAAGTTCCAGTAGGAACATTAGTAAAAGATGAAGCAACAGGAAAAGTAATAGTAGATTTAAAAGAAAAAGATCAAACTTTTGTAATAGCTAGGGGTGGTAAAGGTGGTAGAGGAAATGCTAAATTTGCAACACCTACAAGACAAGCCCCAGGATTTGCAGAACCTGGTACAAAAGGACAAGATAGAGATATAACTTTAGAACTCAAACTTATTGCAGATATTGGATTAATAGGTTTTCCAAATGTAGGTAAGTCTACTATATTATCAACTATATCTGCGGCAAAACCTAAGATTGGAAATTATCATTTTACAACCTTAAAACCAAATCTAGGGGTTGTTAGAATAGGAGATGAAAAATCTTTTGTAATAGCAGACATACCAGGATTAATAGAAGGAGCCCATGAAGGATTAGGTTTAGGACATGATTTTTTAAGACATATTGAAAGAACAAAGGTATTAGTTCATGTATTAGATATATCAGGGTCAGAAGGAAGAGATCCTATAGAAGACCTTCACAAGATAAATAATGAATTAAGTCAATATAATATAAAATTAGAAGATAAGCCTCAAATAATAGCTGCAAATAAAA
>CAZMMV010000092.1:0-5124 GCA_964567475.1 uncultured Tissierellaceae bacterium
ACCTACTTTAGGAGCATGGGGTCTTGGTTGGGAAGTTTGGTTAGATGGTATGGAAATAACTCAATTTACTTATTTTCAACAAGTAGGTAGTATAAACTGTGAGTTAGAATCTGCAGAATTAACTTATGGATTAGAAAGAATAGCTATGTATTTACAAGATGTAGACAATATATTTGATATTAAATGGAATAAAGATTTTACTTATGGAGATATATTTAATAAATCAGAATATGAACATTCAGTATATAGTTTTGAAAAAGCAAATATTGAAACTTTAAAAGAATTATTTAATATGTACGAAGAAGAAGGAAGAAAGACTATAGAAGAAAAGCTAGTTATTCCTAGTTATGATTATGTATTGAAATGTTCCCATACATTTAATGTTTTAGATGCAAGGGGAGCTATTTCTGTTTCTGAGAGAACAAATTATTTAGGAAGAGTTAGACAATTGGCAAGAAAAGTAGCCTCAGCTTATATAGAGCAAAGAAAAGAAATGGGATATCCTCTAATAAAAAAGGAGAGTTTTACAAATGAGTAAAAAATACTTATTGGAAATAGGTGCTGAAGAATTACCAGCAAATCAGATTAACAATGCATTAAAAGAATTAAAAAACAATATGATTAATATGTTAAAAGAGGAAAGAATAAATTATGAAGAAGTAAAGGCATATACTACTCCTAGAAGATTGACCATAATAGTTGAAGGGCTAGATGAAAAACAAAGCGATTTAAGTGAAAATGTAAAAGGACCTTCTAAAAAAATAGCTTTTGATAGTGAAGAAAATCCAACACGAGCATTACTAGGATTTATGAAGGGACAGGGCGTTGATATAGATTCTATATATACTGAAGAACACAATAATGAAGAGTATGTTTTTGCCAAAGTATTAAAAAAAGGTAAATCTATAGAAGAAATAATTAAGTTTCATATGCCTGGTATTATAAGATCTATCCATTTTCCTAAAACCATGAAATGGGGAGGAAAAAATTTAAGATTTGCACGACCCATAAGAGGAATAGTATCTATATTGGATACTGAGGTAATTCAATTTGAATTGGAAGGAATTCCAGTTTCAAATAAAACTAAAGGACATAGATTTTTATCTAGCGGTAATTTAGAGATAGATAATGTAGATAATTATATAGATTTATTAAGGGAAAATTATGTAATAGTAGATCAAGATGAAAGAAGAGAAATGATTAAATATGGTGCAGAAAAGTTAGTAAAAGGAAAAGGCGGCAATATACAAAAAGATGAAGAACTTTTAGATGAAGTAACTAATTTAGTAGAGTATCCTACTCCCCTAATTGGTAAAATAAAAGAAGAGTACTTAACTTTACCAGAAGATGTAGTTATAACACCTATGAAAGAACATTTAAGATATTTCCCAGTATTAAATGATAAAAATAAATTATTGCCTTATTTTATTACAGTGAGAAATGGAAATGAAGATTATATTGAAACTGTTATAAAAGGAAATGAAAAAGTATTAGGTGCTAGACTAGAAGATGCAAAGTTTTTTTATATGGAAGATACAAGAGAGCCATTAGAATCCTATGTTGAGGATCTTAAGGACGTAGTATTTCAAGAAAAGTTAGGAACATTGTATGATAAAACAATAAGAGTTGAGAAACTAGCTAATAAAATAGGAGAATCTTTGCAGGTTGGGGAAGAAACAGAAAATAATATAAAAAGAGCAGCATATTTATCTAAAGCAGATTTAGTGACTAAAATGGTAATTGAGTTCACTGAATTACAAGGAAAAATGGGAATGGAATATGCTAAGGCTTCAGAAGAAAATGAAATTGTAAGTTTAGCTATTTTAGAACAGTATTTACCTAGATTTGCAGGGGATAAGATTCCTACAACTACTGCAGGAACAGTTCTTAGCATTGCAGATAAGTTTGATACTATAGCCGGATTGTTTGCTATAGGAATACACCCTACAGGATCTCAAGACCCCTTTGGATTAAGAAGACAAGCTTTAGGTATTATAAATATAATACTAGAAAAGAAGATGAATTTACCTATAGACGAGACTATAGAAACAGCTTTATATATGTATGTTGATATAAATGGATTAGCTTTTGATTATGAAAAGGTAAAAGGAGAAATAGTAGAATTTTTTAAAGGTAGAATAGAAAATATGTTCAATAGTATGGGTATTAGATATGATATAGTGGATGCATTGACTGATTCTAATATTGAAGATATTTATGATACTAAAATAAAGGCAGACAAATTAAATCAGTGGTTAGAACAAGAAGGCTTATCTGAAGTTTTAATAGCCTTTAAAAGGGTAGCTAATTTAGCTGAAAAGACTTCTTCAGATGAAGTATCTAGAGATTTACTAACTAGTGAAGAGATGAATCTTTATGAAACTTATAATAATATAGAGGAAAAAATAGATGATTTAATAGAAAAGAAAGATTATTATGAGGCCTTACAAGAGTTATCAAAATTACAAAAGCCTATAGATGATTATTTTGATAATGTAATGATAATGGTAGAAGATGAAAAGCTTAAGAATAATAGATTGGGATTATTAAGGAAAATATATGATACTATGTTAAAAATTTGTGATTTATCAAAAATAATAAATAAATAACTTAAAGCTTCTATCTTAATAATATTGGAGGTGTAGCTTGTTATTCAACTAAGTGAAAGACAAGAAAAAATAATAGATATTGTAAAAACAAATCAGCCAATAACAGCAGAAGCTATTGCAGGTATGTTGAATCTTACGAGATCAACCCTTAGGACTGATTTAGCCATACTTACTATGTCAGGAATACTTGATGCAAGACCTAAGGTAGGATATTTTCATACAGGTAAAGATAATTTAAGTTATATTTCAGAGAAAATAAAAAGTATAACAGTTAAAGAAGTAAAATCGATGCCTATTGTATTAGATGAGTCTGTAAGCTTATACGATGCAATTGTATCTATATTTCTAGAAAATGTAGGCTCTATTTATGTATCTAATGAAGGATTCTTATCTGGCATAGTATCAAGAAAGGATTTTATAAAATCTGCCATAGGAGGAATGGATTTAAATAAAGTACCTATAGCTATGATTATGACTAGAATGCCTAATATTATATATGTAGAGGAAGATGATAGTATATTGGACGCAGCATTAAAGCTGATAGAGCATGAAATAGATAGTTTACCTGTTGTAGATAAGAATAGTCAAGATGATAAAAAGTATAAGATAATAGGTAAAATTACAAAAACTACTATAACTAGGTTATTTGTAGAATTGGGTATGAATCAGGGAGGAGTATAAGAAATGGAAGGAAAATTAACAGTTTATGTATTATCAGATTCCTTAGGAGAAACTGGAGAACAGCTATCTAAGGCGGCACTTAGTCAGTTTAATTCAGGAAAATATGAAGTTAGAAAGTTTCCTTTTATTGTCTCTGAGGATCAAATAGTAGAAATATTTGAAGAAGCAGAAAAAGAACCTAGTATTATTGTTTATACTATAGTTATAGAAGGCTTAAGAAGCTTCATAGAAATGAAAGGAAGAGAACTTAAGATTCCAACAGTAGATCTAATGACCCCAACACTAAAAGCTATTGAAAATATTTTAGGTTTTCAGCCTAAGAGAGAATCAGGACTTATAAGAAAACTAGATAAAAATTATTTTAAGAAAGTAGAAGCAGTTGAATTCGCAGTAAAATATGATGATGGTAAAGATCCTAGAGGTATAAGAAATGCTGACTTAATACTAGTAGGTATTTCTAGAACATCTAAGACACCATTAAGTATGTACTTAGCACATAAGAATTATAAAGTTGCAAATATTCCTTTGGTACCAGAAGTTCCAGTGCCTAATGAATTATTTGAAAAAGATAGTAAAAGAGTAGTTGGGTTGGTTGCTAATTCAACAAAGTTAAATGAAATAAGACAGGAAAGATTAAAAGCATTAGGATTAAATAATAATGCAAACTATGCCAATGTAACTAGAATAAATGAGGAATTAGAATATTCAAAGAAGATAATGGATAAATTAGGCTGTATTGTAATAGATGTTTCAAATAAAGCTATAGAAGAAACTGCAGGATTAATAATAGATTATATGAAAACTTTGAGTAAATAATGTATAATAGAAGTGTTGTTTTTAGAGCACTTCTTTTTTCTTTCTAAAAAAGATATTTTAATAAAAAGGATTATAAAGATATTTGTTGTATATATAATATAAGAAAATGATTAGTCTTATAAAGGGGTATATATATGAATATAAGAAATAGAACAGAAAAAATAGAAGATACTGTTTTTTCAAGCCATGCTAAAAAGAGTAAAGCTTCATTAGGAAGAAATATTTTTGAAGAAAAATGTAGTATAAGAACTGATTTTCAAAGAGATAGGGATAGAATCATACATTCTAAGGCCTTTAGAAGATTAAAGCATAAAACTCAAGTTTTTTTAGCTCCAGAAGGAGACCATTATAGGACAAGACTTACTCATACATTGGAAGTTTCACAAATTGCTAGAACGCTAGGGAGAGCCTTAAGATTAAATGAAGATTTAATAGAAGCTATATCTTTAGGGCATGATTTAGGACATACACCTTTTGGACATACTGGGGAAAGAGTATTGGATAAATTGCATCCTAAAGGTTTTAATCATAACCAACAATCTGTAAGAGTTGTTGATTTTTTAGAACATAGAAATAATAAAATAGGATTAAATTTAACTTTTGAAGTAAGAGAAGGTATAAGGTATCACTCTGGAGAAATAATATCAAAGACTTTAGAGGGTCAGATAGTAAGATATGCAGATAGGATAGCTTATATAAATCATGACATAGATGATGCTATTAGAGCAAATGTTATAAAAAAAGAAGATTTACCAAAGGAGTCTATAGAAGTTTTAGGAAAGACCCATGGGGATAGAATAAATAATATGATTTTAGATATAGTTAACAATAGTAGGGGAAAAGATGAAATTATAATGAGTTCTGAAATAGAAAATGCCACAAATGTCTTAAGAAAATATATGTTTGAAAATGTTTATCTTAATAAAGAAGCAAAATCAGAAGAGAAAAAAGTTGAATATATAATAGAAGAACTTTATAAATATTATTTTAAAAATATAAAAAAATTACCAATTGAACA
>CAZMMV010000093.1:0-5119 GCA_964567475.1 uncultured Tissierellaceae bacterium
ATATTCTATAAGAAATCAGGTGGTGGAGTAACTTTATCAGGTGGTGAAGCTTTATTGCAAGGAGATTTCTCTTTACAGGTGCTAAAAAGATGTAAAGAGTTACAAATTCCAACTACAATTGAAACTTGTGGATATTTTGATGGAAATATAATAGAAGAGATTTCACAATATCTGGATTTAATTTATTTTGATATAAAACATATAGATCCTGAAAAACATAAAATGTATACTGGGGTTTCTAATGAAAAAATACTTGAAAATCTAAAGACTTTTGACAGTATGAGAAAAGACATAATTGTTCGTGTAGCTATAATTCCAACTTATAATGATAGTGATGAAAATATAAAGAAGATAGCTGAATTCTGTCTTTCCTTGAAATCAGTAAAGAAAATCGAATTACTGCCATATCACGGCTTAGGGGAATACAAGTATAGGTCTCTTGGCAGACAATATAAGTTATCTGAACTTAAAGAACCAGATCTTGAAACAATGAATAGATTACGTGATATCGTAATTGATACAGGAGTAGATTGTAAGGTAGTTATTGCTTAGTAATTAGTATGGCTTGTGTCTATATTAATTTTAAAATTTAGTATAATATAATTGGGAGGTTATTTTATGTTAACAGAAAGAGTAAGTAATTTAAAAGAACAACTTCGTTCAACAAAACCTAGTATATGTGTAGAAAGAGCTAAATTAGCCACAGAAGCATATAAGAAGTTCTTTAACGAACCACCTGCACTATTTCGTGCACATTTACTAGAATATCTATTAGAGAATAAAAAAATAACTATTAATGAAGGAGAATTAATAGTAGGTAATTTAGGTAGTAAATACAGAAGTGCTCCTGTATTCCCGGAGTATGGTGCAAGTTGGATAATTGAAGATATAGACAAATTTGTAACCAGAGGAACAGATCCTTTAGATATTTCTGATGATGAAAAAGAAGAATTATTAGAAATTCTAAAAGATTGGGAAGGTAAAGGTTTTGCTGAAATATCAGAATCATACCTTGATGAGAGGACTTTAGAGGCAGAAGAGGCAGGAGTTTTAACTGTAGGATCTAGGATAACTTCTACTGGACATGTTGTTCCAAACTATAAGAAGTTACTTGATATAGGTTTAGTTGGTATAATAAAACAAGCAAAGGAAGAAAAGGCAAAGATAGGACGTAGGACTCATGAAAATCAAGCAAAGTTTGACTTCTTAGATGGAGCAATAATTACCTGTGAGAGTGCAATTAAATTTGCCGAAAGATTTGCAGATGAAGCACAAGCATTAAGTTTAAAGACTGATGATCCAGTTAGAAAGAAAGAATTGGAAGAGATGGCAGATGTATGTAGAAATGTACCAAGAAATGCACCAAAAAGTTTCCACGAAGCTCTACAATTCCAGTGGTTTATACATCTTATAATGCAGATTGAAACTAATGGGCACTCAATAGGAATAGGAAGATTTGACCAACATATGTATAAATTTTATAAGAAAGATATTGATGAGGGCAAGATAACAGAAGAAGAAGCAGTGGAACTTATACAATGTCTATGGATAAAATTGACTGAATTATTGAAAATAAGAGATAGCTTTGAAGCAGAAGCCTTTGCAGGATATCCATTATGGCAAAATATGGCCGTTGGTGGTCAGACAACAGATGGACGAGATGCAACAAATGAACTATCCTTTGCTATTCTAGATGCATACCGTGGTGTACAGACAGTACAACCTTCATGTTCATTTAGATATCATGATAATATTGATAGGGAATTCTTCCGTAAAGCCTTAAAGATGTCCCAAGATGGTTTGGCAATGCCAGCATTTTATAATGACAAGCTTGTTATTCCAATGGTATTAGCTAAGGGTGCAACAATTGAGGAAGCTAGGGATTGGAGTATTGAAGGATGTGTGGAACCATATGTAACTGGTAAGACAGATGGTAGACCAGTTGTTGGTTATATTAATGGATTAAAGATTGTTGAGTTAATACTTAATAATGGTGTTGACCCAATGACAGGAAAACAAATTGGACTTAAAACAGGAGACCTAGAGTCCTTCAAAAATATAGAAGATTTAATGGAAGCATTTGAAATACAACTTAAATACTTTATAGAGCTTATGCTTGATGGATACAATATAGTAGGCTCATTGCACGCAACAAGACTTCCAGCAGTATTTGCATCAGTAACAGTTGATGACTGTATAGCAAAAGGTAAGTCACTTCAAGAAGGTGGAGCAAAATATAATTTCTCTGCAGCATTTATCACTGCATTAGCAAATACAGTTGATGCTTTAGCAGCAATAGAAACTATAGTTTTCCAAGACAAAAAAATAGGCCTAGAGGAACTTAATGAAATATTAAAGAATAACTTTGAAGGTCAAGAAAGAATTAGACAATTATTATTGAACAAGGCACCTAAATATGGTAATGATAATGATTTTGTTGATGGATTAGGTAGAAGAATTCTTGCAATGTATAATCAAGAACTAGGAAATTATAAGGATTCAAGAGGTGGAAGATATATCCTAACGGTTTTATCTACATCATTTAATGTTTTACAAGGTAAGTGTACAGGAGCTACTCCTGACGGACGTAAAGCATTAGAACCAACATCGGATAATGCATCACCTTATGCTGGTAGAGATATAAATGGACCAACTTCAGTAATCAAATCTGCTTCTAAGTTAGATCAGATGAATTGTTTAGCTGGAGCATTATTAAACCTAAAGTTTGATTCTAATATCATTAAAGGTGAAAAAGGATTAGATATACTAGGAGATGTAGTAGAGTCATACTTTGATATAATGGGTGAGCATATCCAATTTAACGTTGCTAGTGCGGAAACATTAATAGCTGCACAAGATAATCCAGAGGAATATAGAAATCTAATGGTAAGGGTAGCAGGTTATTCAGCATATTTCACAGAGCTTGATAAAGATGTACAAGATAATATTATTCAAAGAACAGCTCATACAAAATGCTAATAGTAGCATAATTTAATTTGTAATATATTTATATAAGAATAGGAAACCTCAGTTGGATAAAATCAGAGAATGAGGTTTCCAAATTCTTTTTATTTTATATTTTTTTATTATAATGCTAGGAAAAGGAGAATGACAATGGATACGAGAGTAAAGGGAGATACCAAACTTTTTGCAAGTATCGGAGATCCTGTTAAGCATAGCTTATCCCCTCAGATACATAATAGTATATTTAGCTTAAATAATTTAAATAATCTTCACATGGTTCTTAAAATCCAGGAAGAAGAGCTAGAAAAATATCTGATATTGCTCAGACAAAATTTTACAGGTTTAAGTGTTACTAAGCCTCATAAACAAAATATAATAAAGTACTTAGATGAGATAGATGAAGATGCAGATAAGTTCAAATCCGTCAATACTATAAAAATTGAAGATGGTTTATTGAAAGGATATAGTACTGATGGTTATGGATTTATAAAGGCTTTAGAATTACATGATATAGATATAAAGGATAAAGATATTCTTTTGATAGGAGCAGGTGGAGCTGCAAGTGTTATTAGCTTCGAAATATTGCGTCTAGGAGGCAATCTCACTATTACCAATAGAACCATAGATAAGGCAGTTGAATTAAAAGAGGATCTTTCCAAATATTATGATTCAAATAAGATTAATATATGCAAAAAGGAAGACTTGGATTGTGGTTATTTTGGAATAATAAATGCAACACCAATTGGTATGTATCCAAATATTGGGGAATCACCTATTAAAGAAGATATTATAGAAGGAACTAATTTTGTATTTGATTTAATATACAATCCAGAAAGTACTTTGTTGTTGGATTATTCAAAAAAATATGGCTGCAAATCTATAAATGGACTTTCTATGTTGTTTTATCAGGGTGTTAGGGCTCAGGAGATTTGGACAGATATAAAATTAGATGAAAAAGTTTTGCTTGACATTAAAGAAGAAATTGAAGACTATATTAGGAAGGTAAATGAATAAATATAAAAAATGGGAGTGAAGATATGGATAAAAAGATAGGATTTATAGGTGCTGGGAATATGGCTAAAGCAATGATGTTTGGGATACTAGAAGCTGGGCTAGTTTCACCAGAAAATATAATGGCATCATCAAAGACAAAAAAGACAATTACTAATATTGAAAAAGAATTAAAAGTCAAAACTAGCTTAGATAATAAAAAAGTAGCTGAATTTTCAGACTACCTAGTACTAGCTGTTAAGCCTTATCAGTATAATGATGTACTAAAGGAAATAAAAAATTCAATTAAAAAAGACAGTATAATTCTAGTGATAGCAGCAGGAATAAGTATTGAATACATGAAAAAAGCTTTGAGTGAAAATCAAATAGTGGTGAAAACTATGCCTAATACTCCTGCAATGGTAAGAGAAGGAATTACAGCTATAGGTTTTGATAATAAAATAAACCAGCTTGAAAAAGAGGAAGTAATAAGCATCTTTGAGAGTTTTGGAAGGGTAGAAGAGTTAGCTGAAGACTTAATGGATGCATTTTCAACTATAGCAGGATCCTCTCCTGCCTATATATATATGATGATAGAAGCCATGGGAGAAGGAGGAGTTCTTCAGGGAATTCCGAGAAAACAATCCTATAGTATAGCGGCTCAAGCAGTATTAGGGGCAGCTAAGATGGTATTAGAAACGGATATTCATCCAGCAGAGCTGAAAGATAATGTATGCTCTCCAGGAGGAACAACTATACAAGCAGTGGCTAAATTAGAGGAAAAAGGATTTAGGTCATCTGTCATAGAGGCAATCAGAGTATGTGGTGATAAATCAAGGGAATTAACAAATAGTAATAAATAGGAGATATAAATAGGATTATCTTACATGATTGAATGTATGATAATCCTATTTATTAATATATGGTTAAAAGGCCCAGTTACCATCTTTAAATACTTCTATTTTTTCTCCACTTTCAGTTACACCAACTATATTCATATCCTTAGAACCTATCATAAAGTCAACATGAGTTAGTGAGTTATTTACTCCATGAGCTTCTAGTTCTTCATCAGACATTTTGCTTCCGTCTTCAATATTAGTAGGATATGCTTTACCAAATGCAAAGTGACAGCTAGCATTTTCGTCAAATAATGTATTTTTAAATA
>CAZMMV010000094.1:0-5062 GCA_964567475.1 uncultured Tissierellaceae bacterium
CTCAGGCAGGTTCAGAAGTATCTGCTTTACTTGGTAGAATGCCTTCAGCAGTAGGATATCAACCAACTTTGGCAACAGAGATGGGCGTATTGCAAGAAAGGATTACATCAACAAGTAAAGGATCAATTACATCAGTGCAAGCAGTGTATGTGCCTGCAGATGACTTAACAGACCCAGCACCTGCTACAACTTTTGCTCACTTAGATGCTACAACAGTACTAAATCGTGCAATATCAGAAAAAGGAATTTATCCTGCTGTGGATCCATTGGATTCAAATTCAAGAATCCTAGATCCAGAAATAGTAGGTCAAGAACATTATAATGTTGCTAGAAATGTTCAAGAAGTTCTTCAAAAGTATAAAGATCTTCAAGATATAATAGCAATATTAGGTATGGATGAATTATCTGATGAAGATAAATTGGTTGTATCTCGTGCTAGAAAGGTAGAAAGATTTCTTTCTCAACCATTTACTGTTGCAGAACAGTTTACAGGTATCGATGGAGCATATGTACCTATAAAAGAAACTATAAGAGGTTTTAAGGAGATAATAGAAGGTAAACATGATAATTTACCAGAATCTGCATTCTTATTAGTAGGAACTATTGATGATGTAATAGAAAAAGCTAAGAAAATGGAGGGTTAATTATGTTTCATTTACAGATAGTAACCCCCGATAGACTATTTTTTTCAGAAGATGTTGAAATGGTAATAGTCAGAGGCCTAGAAGGTGACTTAGCTATTTTGAAAGGAAGAGCACCTGTTACCACGCCTCTTAGAATTGGAAAGATACGCATATTCCAAAATGGGGTGGAAAGAGTTGCTGCTATAGTTGATGGTTATATTTCTGTTATTGAAGACAAGACTACTATAGTAACAGAAGCAGCAGAGTGGCCAGATGAAATTGATGTGGAAAGAGCTAAAGCAGCTAAAGAAAGAGCTGAAAAAAGAATAAATGCAAAAAAAGAGAATATTGATGTAGAAAGAGCTGAATTAGCTCTAAAACGTTCTATTAATAGATTAGATGTATCGAAATTAAAAAAATTTGATGAATAAATAGGTATAAAAAGTACCCTTCCTTGGTAATACTTTAATTACAAGGGAAGGGTACTTTTTAATTTAAATGTTTTGTCCCCCTTTACATTTTTTAAAAAGTCCCTTTTCTTTAATATTAAAGGAGGGCTATTATGAAAAAGAATATTTTATTAGGAATTATAATATTATTATTAGTACCATTTACAAATAGTACAGGGGTAAAATGTAATGAAGAGGATATATTAATGGGGATATTAGAAGAATTAGATGGTGAATTTTTAGAAGGGGATATCAATGTTGGTGGAACAATATTAGATGAATTTATAGATGAAAAACAAGTGGAAGTAATTAGCGATGAAGTAAAAAACCATATGGAAATTTTGGGTAAAAAGGTAGATTTAAATAGGGATATTAGCAACTTAAAAGGCAAATACTACTCAAAAGAAGTCATAGTTGAGGATGGATTTAATCAGGTATCTATTTATGGTTTTGATAAATATAAAAATCCAATCACAATAATAGTTACATCTTATTTAGACTTAGAAGACAATATAGGAGAAACAAGTATATATATTAATTTAATAAAAGTAGAGCAAAATATAAGTATTAATGATATAATAAGTAATATAAATAATGTCTATATAAAATACGATAGAAATGTTGAAAATACAGTTTGCGTTATTGGAACAGCTAGTGGAAAGTTAAAGGAAAATCAATTAAATAAAAATATAAATGGAGTCTTAAAAAAATATAATGGAAAGATAGTAGAAAAATATAGTGATGAAAGCGTATCTAGTTACACCATATATACTCCATTAATCGAAAAACAAATATTTTCCGGCAAAAAAAAGGTTAACTTAAATCTAGCTATAAGGTATAATGAATATGAAGATAAAATGTATTTTTGGATAGGTACACCTATTATTACCATAGGATACTAGATTAGGAGGAGATTTTTTGGAGAAAATAATGGTGGAGAAGAGCCCCCCGTTAAAAGGAAGAGTAAGGATATCAGGAGCTAAGAACTCAGCCCTTCCCATATTGGCGGCGTCTTTACTAGGAACTGAAGATATTGTATTAGAAGATGTTCCAGATCTTAAGGATGTTGAAATAATGTGTCAAGTATTAAGTTCTTTAGGGGCTAAAGTTGAGAGATTAGATAGGGGAACTATAAAAATAAATTCTGCAAATATAAATAGTTATGAAACAAAATATGAGCTTATGAGTAAGATGAGGGCATCATTTTTAGTTATGGGACCTTTACTTACTAGAATGGGTAAGACTAAGACTTCCTTGCCAGGTGGATGCGCCATAGGAACTAGACCTATAGACTTGCACTTAAAAGGTTTTAGGGCATTAGGAGCTATAATAGATTCAGATCATGGAAACATAGGAGCTTATGCTGATGAATTAATAGGCGATAAGATATACCTAGACTTTCCGTCGGTAGGCGCAACAGAAAACATAATGATGGCAGCAGTATTAGCTAAAGGTGAAACAATAATTGATAATGCTGCAATGGAACCTGAAATAGTAGATTTATCAAGTTTTTTAAATAAATTAGGTGCAGATATCAAAGGAGCAGGAACTTCTACTATTAGAATTAGAGGTGTTGAAAAACTAGGTGGAGGAACTCATCCTATTATTCCAGATAGAATAGAAGCTGGTACTTTTATGGTGGCAGCAGCAATAACTGGTGGAGACATTATTGTTGATAATGTTATCATACCTCATATAAAACCTGTTATAGCAAAGCTTAAAGAAACAGGATGTATTGTAGTAGAAAATATAGATAGTGTAAGGGTTACAGCAGTAAAAAATCTAAAGCCAATAGATATAAAGACTTTGCCTTATCCAGGATTTCCTACGGATATGCAGGCCCAGTTTATGGCTCTTATGAGTGTGCTAAAAGGCACTAGTGTTGCCATAGAAACAGTTTTTGAAAATAGATTTATGCATGTTGATGAATTGAAAAGAATGGGTGCTAATATAAAGATTGATGGTAGATCTGCAATAGTTCAAGGTGTTGATAGTTTAACTTCAGCTCCAGTAAAGGCATCAGATCTTAGAGCAGGTGCAGCTTTAGTTCTAGCAGGACTTGTGTCTGAAGGAGTTACTGAAATCGGTAATATTTATCATATTGATAGAGGATATGAAGATATAGAAGCTAAATTTGCAAGTTTAGGAGCAATTATATATAGAGAATAAAAAATGCCGAAAGGCATTTTTTTAATTTAACTCTACTATATTTATACCTGTATAATAATGTTCCAATATTTCTTGAAAAGTACTTCCTTTTTTAGCCATTCCATTGGCACCCCATTGACTCATACCTACTCCATGGCCAAATCCTAAAGTTTTAATTTCTATAATATTTAAATCTTTATCTAAATATATAGTAAAATTAGTTGAATTAAGTTGAAATAAATTTCTTAAGTCCTTTCCGTCTAATATCATTTTATCTATTGCTATTTTTTTAACCCTTCCAGTCACTGTTCTATTTATTAATTTTATTTTTTCATGAATATTATCTTTATTTATATTAACTTCTGGATACTTGTCTTTTATCTTTTTTATAAATTCATCTATAGTCATTGTAGTTGTAGTACTATATTTAGGAGCCTCTGATTCATATGGACTTGATACAGATTTTAAATAAGGAATTTCAACAGATGAAAATACTTCCATTACATCTTCTGTTTGGCCTCCTGATGTAGAATGGTATAAGGGTTCTATGATTTGTCCCCCATAAAACAAGGCTAAATTTTTAGTGTCATCAACAGCCTCTACAATCTTTGGCCAATATTTTCCAATCCATTCCTCTCCATGTATTTCATTTAATTGAGGAAAAGATAAATATGCTTGACAATGAACTCCATTACAAATAGGAGCTGGTACATGATCTGGATGACCATTCTTATATTTTATAGTTCTACTGATTGCATAGGTTCTAGCAGCAACTGCTTGGGCTTTTAAAGCTTCAATATGAAATTCAGCTGGCATTTCTGCTGCGACTACACCTTTTACATATTCTTCTACATCTAATTCTGAAACTTCTCCAGTAGTGTTGTTATACATATTAATCTTAGGAACAGCTAAATCACTTTTAACTATTTCTAATGGAGGATTTTTATCTTTCTTTATTTTCTCTTTTTTGTCCTTTTTCTTTGCTTTTTTTACTTTCTCACCTATGTTAAATTCCATATAATTACCTTCTGCATTAGTTTCCCTTGGTACAAAATTAAAGGTCTTAACAATAACAGTAGGCAAGATTATAGTTATTAGTAAGACCATAGAAATATAGGCTACAAATTTTCTCATTTCGCTCCCCTCTTTACCTTTAGTATAGAATATAATATGCGCTTGCCAGCCTAATTATTACTAAAAACTAATATAAGCGATGAATTTATTCATCTGCCATACTAAGCTTGGCCAAGGATCTGATCTTTTATCTATAATTCTGAGAATGTCCTAGTCTTTATCTTTTATATGTGATTATAAAAATTAAATAATAATAATTTGTATTTTTTTTACCCTTCTGGAAATACTAGTTAATGGAGGTGTAGATATGAAAAAGAAAATATATGAATTGGTAAAGAGACAAGGATTTATTACATTTTTATTTGTTTGTGTGTGTGTTGTGGCTGGAACTACCTTATATCTTTCTATGAGAAGTTTAGATGCTCCAAAAGATAGTAATAAGGATAAGGATTTAGCTATATTAGATGAAAAAGATAGTGAAGAGCCAGCTCTAGACAGTGAAGAAAAGGATAAAGACTTAAAGGATGGAAAGGATGAAGAGATTACTGAACTAGAAGAATATGCAGCTAAGGATGAAAAACAAGACGAGGAAACAAAAGAAGTAGCTTCAATGGAAGAAGCTAAAGAAGAAAAGGAAGCTAAAGAAGAAAAAAAAATGGAAGAATATAAACAAGTTAAAGAAGCTAGTAAAACTGATGAATTAAATAAGGCAGAAGAAGCAGTTAAAGTAGCTAAGGCGGAAGAGGTTAAAGAATTAGAGTTTGAAGA
>CAZMMV010000095.1:0-5013 GCA_964567475.1 uncultured Tissierellaceae bacterium
CAAGGATATATTATATAGGATTAAAAATCAAGACCTAGGAAACTGTTGATTTTAGCTTCATTATATATAATAACTGTCATATTTAGCTGCTCTACAAATACTAAATTTGATTTCTCCAGTTATCTTATCTATAGTGTCCACTCCAATTTTATATTTATCATAGATTTTTATTATGATAATCTCTTCTTTTATAATATATGTATATTGAAAATCTGTTTCACAATTAGAAACTGACCCACGATAAATTTCTTTGAAATAATCTTTTTCTATGTTATATCTATTTATATAATGATGATCTTTCCCATTTTTTTCATTCTTCCCTTCAAATAATACTTGTCCATCTTTATATTCTAATATAGTTGTATATGTTCCTCTATCAGGCTTTAAATCTATAATTTTCAAATATCTTCCTCCCTATTTCCTACAATATCCTAATCTTATTTAACCTTTGATTTTCCTCCTATAGCTCCCTAACTATAACTTCATCTAATATTTTTTTCTTACTCTGCCAATCCGGCATCAAAATATCAAGTAATCTATAGAAATCATTCCCATGATTTTTGTGTTTAAAATGAATCAACTCATGAAGTACAACATAATCTATACAATCTTTAGGTGCTTTTATTAAAACTCTATTTAAAATAATCTTATTTTTATTTGGATAGCAAGTTCCCCATCTAGATTTCATCTTTCTAATTCGTAAAGTAGGATATTTTATATTATATGATTTTATTAAATTATACATTCTATCAATAGAATCCTTAAATATAATCTTACTTCTTTCTTTATACCAATCTTCCATTAACCTTTCCTTCTGCTCAAAATCATCTAAATCGTAGCTATATAAATGAATATAACCCCTGAAGTATTTAACATTTTCTTCCTTTGAAGAAAATATCTTTAATCTATATTGTCTACCTAAATACCTAAAGGATTCTCCATTTATATATTCTTTTTCTCCATGTTCTATATCTCTAGTTTTCTTATAGTAATCTAAATTTCTATTAATCCACTTTGCCTTAGAGTATACAAAATCTTTTATATACTCTAAGGGTACATCATTATTTGCAGAAACTGAAACTTCTAGATTAGGTTTTACTCTAAGATTTATATTTTTTACATTTTTTCTTGTAAGAATAAAGTTTATTTTCTTTTTCCCATAATAAATGCTATTCATCCTATCACCTAAAATCTTTCATATGCTATTTTTTTAATTTCAATAATTATTTTATCTATTTCTTCCCAATCAATATTCAATCCATGTTCTTTATAAAATTCATAGGTTAAATCCTCTATAGCTTGAGCCATATCATTATTTATATCTGGATTCTTATGCCAATCTACTTGAGTCAATTTATAAATGGCATCTTTCACATCCATAGAAAGCTTACCGAAATTGTTTTTTAATTGCTTATTATCTTGACCATATTCTTCTATATCTTCTTTTAATATATCAACCATACTTCCATAAAATGCCTTAGCAGTATTATTCTCTTTTATTAAATCTGGATATTCCATTATATCTTCTTCCTCATAACTATCATAATGCTTATACATCTGCTCTAGATATTCTTTTTCACTAATTCTTTTATCCTTATACTCATTTAAAGTTTTTTCTATCATCTCAGAGAACTTTCTATAATAACTAGGATCCCTGCTATATTTCTTACTAATAGAAGATGTTATCCTACTATGAATGGCATCAGCCCTGGCAGCAGGACTTCCCAGTCTTTCTATTTCTCTTCTAAATTCTGCCTTATCATTTAAATTAATTGAATGGGTAATCCTAGATACACCTTCTGCTGCAATATGTTGATCCATGAGGCCTTGCATCTGTTTTTCAAGTCCTTTCGTATCTATGGTATCTCCATATCTTAAAGATACAATTTTTCTAAGTTCATAGAAAAATTTATAGTCCTTTTCATATTGGAATATCTCATCTTCTATAGAATTATAAACCTTTTCTAAGGTTACTGCTAAATCTAAACTATTTCTTAATTTTCTAAGATTCTCATAAAAAATATCACGAGTTTTCTTGTCTGCTAATAACAATTCATAAGCTTCACTATCCCTCTTATTTTTAATAGACTTAAACATATCTACTAAATTAGAATGGTTTCCTCTAAGCTCACCTATAACAGTTAAAGAGTCATATAAAGCACCTTTTAAATCTTTAGGATCAAAATTTTCAAGTCCAGCTCCAGAATATGTTTCCATAGCTGCATCTAACTCCGCTAACAGTCCCCTAAAATCTATTATAAGTCCTCTGTCTTTACCTTCTTCTAGTCTATTAACTCTTGCTATAGCTTGAAGCAAATTATGTTCTTTAAGTGGTTTATCTATATAAAGAACTTGAGCCTTCGGAGCATCAAAACCTGTCAATAGCTTATCCACTACAATTAAAATATCAATATTACCCTCTACAAAATCATTTTTTATACGATTTTCATATTTATCTTCACTTCCATATCTATCCATCATCTTATTCCAAAAATAAAGTTCTTTTTTCTTTGACTCTTCTTCCTCTACTTTATCATGACCTTCCCTAGTATCTGGCGAAGATATAACTACAGATGTTTCTATATCACCTAGTTCATTGAAGTGTTCCCAGTATCTTATTGCATCAATTTTGCTACTAGTTGCCAATAAGGCATTAAATTCTGTATTCTTAAGTCTCTTCATATAATCATCATAGATTTTAAATGCAATTAACCTTATTCTTTGATCTGAGGATGCTATTTTACTAAATTGACTCCATTTTTTCATAACCTGTTCTTTTTGTTCTTCATTACAATTTCTGGTTATTATATCTAAGGTAGTATCTATAGCTTTTTGATTTACACTTTGATCCACCATTCTTCCTTCATAATAAAGAGGTAATATTGTTTTATCTCTTACAGCATCTGCAATAGTATAGACATGAATTGGCCTTATACTTCCAAACTTCATCATGGTATTTTTTTCCTTTTTCATTAAAGGTGTTCCTGTAAAACCTAAATAACAAGCGTTTGGAAAAAGTTCTTTCATCTTGTTGTGAAACTTACCGTATTGAGTTCTATGAGATTCATCAACTAAAATAAATATATCAGAAGATGTAACTGGCTCCTTTAAATCAGCAGCAGTTACAAACTTATTTACTACAGTAGTTACAAGATCTACTCCATCATCATTTATAAGCTCTACTAAATGTCTTCCTGTACTGGCTTTACTTGGCCTTAAGCTTGTATGCATAAAAGTTTGATAAATCTGATCATCCAAATCTACCCTATCAGTAACTACTATTACCTTAGTAGCTAAATCTCTATATATACTTGAAACATATCTAGCTAACATTACCATAGTAAGACTTTTCCCACTACCTTGAGTATGCCAAATAACTCCTGACTTTCTATTGCCATTCTCGTCTTTTTTCTCTATTCTTTCTAAAATAGCCTTAACTCCAAAATATTGTTGATATCTTGCTATCTTTTTAACATTTAAATCAAAAAGTATAAAGTACTGAATTATTTCTAAAAATCTTTCTCTGCTAAATAAAGAAACTATATCTTCATCTTGTTTGGTAATTTTTCTGTCTATGACTGCCTTCTTTAAAAGTTCATTATGCCAATCATTATCTTCTTCTCTCCACATAGACCAAAACTTTTTAGGAGTTCCGCAACTAGCATATTTTACCTGGTTTTTATTAGTAGCCATTACAATTTGAACATATTTAAATAAATCTGGTATATAATCTGGTTTTTGATTTCTAATCATCTGACTCATAGCTTCATCTATTGATATACTAGGCCTCTTAGCTTCTATAACAGCCATAGGAATACCATTAATAAATACTACAATATCAGGAATAATATGATTTTCATCTATGCTCTTTTTATTCTTTTCTAGTTTGTATTCTTCTGTAAAATGAAAATCATTGTTATCTATATTTTCCCAATCAATATAATTAATATTATAAGATCTCTTATTTCCATCTACGGTAAAGACTTCATATGCCTTCCCTAACATTAACATATCGTAAATTTTTTCATTAGCATTTACAAGACCTTCAATAATAGGTACATCTATATCTTTAATTGCCTTTTTTATAATTTCTTCATTAAATTTATATACTTTCCCCTTATATTCGTAATCATTTAACTCCTTTAACTTCTTTTCTAATATTTTAGTTAAAATAGGAGTACTTTTACCCCTTTTAAGACCTGATATTCCATCTGGGGAAATATATGTGTAATCTAGTTTTTTCAATACTTCAATTGCTGGATATTTACTTGAATTATCTTCTCCAAATATATCTCTTTCCATATTTATACCTCCTGAACTCTTACAATTCCAGTTAATAATAGTTGCATAAGTCCTTTTTTCTCTTCTTTTTTATTAGTTAGAAGTTTCTTTAGTAGTACAATTTCTTTGTCAGCTGTTGAAAGAATTTCTGCTATGGCTTTTTGCTCTGGAAGTGGGGGGAGATTTAATAACAGATTGTTTAAATCTGAGCTATTTATAGATTCAAAGGTGCTACCTTGAGAGTATCTTTTCAACTTATCATTATTACTTAACAAGTAATAATACAAAAACTTATTCCCTTCTATAGAGCATACTCCTCTACCTATACAAGCCTTGTGCTTAGATATTACTAAATTCCCAACCGGTGCTCTTACAGACATTATTATATCTCCAATTTCACAAACTTTTGTTATTTCAGAAGTGTATATTTTTGGATTTGTGTATCCTAATTTCATGTCTGCATTTCCTTGAATTAATGGCAGTCCAATTTTTTGGTTATTATAGTTTTCAGATTTAGGAGATTGTCCCATAATTATTTGACTTATCCTCCCCAACTTAACCTCTTTCCATTCCCTATTAAATCCTGGTAATCTAGTTTCCCCTGTTAATAGTTCTTGCATAAGTCCCTTTTTCTGCATTTCCTTTTCTTTTATAAGTTTTTCTATATTTTCTATTGCTTTATCCCATGTAGATAGTATATCTGCTATCTTTTCCTGTTCTTGTAGGGGGGGA
>CAZMMV010000096.1:0-4938 GCA_964567475.1 uncultured Tissierellaceae bacterium
TCAATCTTTTTTGATCATTAACTCGTAGACAGTAACATCTCAAATTGATGTTCATTTATAAGTTATAATATAATTGAACAAATAATTTATAATCCATGTTGTATTATTTTAATTGCTTCTTCATCATTATATAATTCATATTCTACATTTTCCCAATACCATTTGCTTTGAAATAATTTGTCTGTATTCTCTTTATTTAATTTCAAAATTATTTCTTCCTCAATATTAGTTATATTCCGATTACCATGAGTGAAATAATAGTTTTCAAATTCATAAAATTCTTTACCAGTATAGGAATTTAAACTTTCAGGAAAATAAATTCTTATTTTAAATTTATTTTGCTTTCTACTATAATCTTTTAATTCCATATTTACTTTCACTGTTGTTTTACTGTCAGATCCACTTAAACTAATATTTGAATCTTCTATATCTATAGCTCTTAAACCATCATCTTTTATCCAATGGTAATTAGTTCTGCTAAAGTCCAATGTCCATCTCATTAAAGGAATAACAATCACTATTACTGCTATAAAGACTAATAATTTACTTTTACCCTTAAATCTCTCAAGCTTAAAAAAACCCTTAATTCCAACAACAAATAGTATTAATGGCACTAATCCTGAAAGATAAATAACACTATTATTATTCCTTATAGGTGGGATTATATATTCAATTATAGAATAAGAATTATGAGGAAGCTTATGTGTTAATAATACAGCTATAAATACAATTCCTAAATATTTAAGTAATTTCTTATTGTCCTTGTCCAAACTTATTCTCCTTTTTTAACCTGTATTATCTGAATAATGTTAATCGAAGCATTTGATGGCTTTAAGTTTATAAATTCTTCCCTTTCATCATTTTCTTTTTTAGCTTCTTTAGTTCTTTCATAGCTTAAACTTTCTCTAATAAAGAGATAAGCAAAAGCTATGGATAATAGCGAATAAATACTATTTTCTATGATTTTTCCAGTGCTAATGTCATAAAATTGTTAACTAACAAAGTCATAAAAATTAACGATGTAATTAAAAAGAACATCCCTAACCAATTGAATTTACTATATATTATTAATATGATTGAATATAGTTTAACATATATACACTTAAAATAGTAAAAAGCAGATTACTATTTTAAATAATCTGCTTTAATTTCATTCTTTACTATAATACTTATCATTTACCTTATCTTGTAAATATATATTTGTGAAAGCATTTTTAGGGTTTTTATACATACTATAACCCTTATTTAAACAACTACTACATCCATCTCGTGGGATGGTTATAGCAATCACCCTATATCCACTATCAGATTTGGAGTTTATCCAATTGACTCCAGAACATTTATTACATCTTGTAAAATTCTGAGTCTGATTTTCTAATATACCATCTGTATCATAAAAAATCTGCTTAGGTTTTGTAACAATATTCGTAGACTTAAATTTTTGTAACCCTAATTCATTCTTGTTCTTCCATTTATTAAGAACTATTTCACTTACCTTTTTTATATGTTCAGTAATATCTTTAGCTTGTTTTAATCTTTTCTTGTCATAATTTGGTTCATAAACATTAGAATAATCCAAACCAGACATAGCTAATATTATAGCCAAATTAATATATGGTAAAGCACCTTCTATTGAGTATCCACCTTCTAATACTGCTATATCCAGGTCTAATATATGATTAAGTTTTGCATATCCTTAAGCTGTAAAATTCATATTTGTAATAGGATCAGTATAATGATTATCTTGTCCAGCAGAATTTATTATAATATCTGGTTTAAAATCATCTAAAATTGGCATAACAACATTATTTAATACATATAGTATTCCTTCATCTCCAGTATGTGGTGGTAAAGGAATATTTATATTATATCCATATGCTGAAGGGCCTCCAAGATCTTCAATAAATCCAGTACCTGGGAATAGGGTTCTTCCATCTTGATGAAAAGATATAAACAAAGTATCCTTATCATTCCAAAAAATATCTTCCGTACCATCGCCATGATGACAATCAGAATCTACAATTGCCACCTTTAATGATCCAAACTCTTGTCTAATCTTTTCTAACATTATAGCTTCAACATTAACTACACAAAATCCCCTATCTCCATAAACTATTCTATGAGCATGATGTCCTGGTGGTCGAACCAATGCAAAAGCTTTATCCATTTCTTTGTTCATAACAGTTTGACCTGCCTTAATAGCACCTCCAACGGAAATATAATGGGATTCTGTTAATCTTGATTCTACGTTTGGAACACAAAAATGTACTCTCTCTATGTCTTTTTTTTCAGCTAATATAGGATTATACATTTCTATACCCTCTATATCTTGAATTCCTTCTTCAAATATTTGATCCTGTGTATATAAAAGTCTTTCCTCTCTTTCTGGGTGAGTAGAACTAATAGCCCAGTCAAAAGCAGGAAAAAATACTAACCCTAATTTATTTTTAGCCTTCATCTTGATTACCACTCCTTAATTTAAGAATAAATCCAGGCTTTATTTGTGCTTTAATTCTAATATTTTTACCTTTTGTATAAAATCCATCTACCATATTAAAACTGCTTTCTTCTGTTATTTCAGATTCTATATCTTCTTCATTGACTCCCATGGAAATTGCAGATTCTTTTAATAACTGAATTGCTCTCTTTTTTGCTTGATTTAAAGAATATTTTCTACCTATATCTTCATATATGCCTAGTTCTGGAACAGATAATATACCCTTAGACGTATCTGCTAACATTGTTATTTCTATAGTAGGTCTTGCCAAAGCTGCTCCTACTGCATTAGCAACATGATAATTATCTGGGAAAAAACAAGGTAATTTATATTTTTCTTCTAAAACAGTTGCCAATAAATTGGCTGGACCACCTATTATATTTATTACTTTAGGTTCTATCTTTTTACCATGTAATAATCCCTTAACTGTATAGACAGGTTTGTTATTTATATTTAATAATAATTCATCAGTCTTATTCTTTATCATATCTGCCATTGTTTCAAAAATTAATTCTGCTACACCCTTACTACTAAGATTCAATTCATTTGCTAGGTCTCCTATGGCTTTTTTAGCCCTTTCTTTTGAATTAGCATTCACATCATCAATCAAGTCCAAATATATCATAGCATCTGTAGGTGTGGGCCTTGGACCTCCAAATGCATAAGGCTTACCTTCTCTTTTAGGTCCAATTTGCATTTTGTTATCTTTTATATTTATACTACTGTCTCCTCCTAGGCCTATGGATACACTATAAATAGCCCTAACCAATGTATTATACTTTGAAATTTTAGCTCCTAAAGGTTCAAATAAATATCAAGTTTATGGAATTATAGTCTTTATATTTAAAAGCCGTAATTAAAACAGAAAGTTTTAATTACGGCTTTTATTTTTGATTATTTAATTTAATAATTGCATTAAAAACTTCTAATCTCTATTCTTCTATACTTATTGCGCCCATAGGACAAGCTTCTGCTATCTTTTTAACTTCTTCTTCAAAATTTGATGAAATTGAATCTACAATTACAGTTGAAAACTTTTCCTTATCTAATTGAAAGACTTCAGGACATCTTCTGACACATAATCCACACCCTATGCATTTATCTTTTTTTACAATTGCTTTCATAAAATTACCCCCCTATATTTAAAATTAATATATTATCATACCAAGACTATATACCCTTCAAAATAAAAAAATATCACCATTAAAAACCTTTTTATTTCTTAATCACTACAAGATAAACTACTTACAGTCTTATAATTCAACATATCTTCAATTGAAGATAATTTTATCAAAATATTTTCTAAATGATAATTATATACTATGTCCATATTACTCATACTAAGTTTATCTTGTTTTGGTATATCTTTATTAAATAACTTTTGAAGCTTTACTCTATTCTCTTCACTTATATATGGTACCTTATTTATCTTATAAATTATACTTAAATGATTATATATCTTTTCAAATAAATCAAACATTAATTCACTATCAAATGTAGCCCCTGATTTATTTAAGTTATATTTAATATCCTTTTTAAATATATTATAGTTATTCTCAGTAGAGATTAAATCCTTTTTTAAACGCTCTAAACAAACTACTCCTTGATCCCATATTATAGATTGAATCATATTAATAATTTCTAAATACATATTCTTAAGAAGATCATCTATTTTTATTTCTATCCTAGGTGGTACAATAAAATAATTAATTAGAGTCCCTATAATCAGCCCTATCAAGGTATCTAAAATCCTATTTAAGGCATATGCTACCCTATTTCCTTCTTCATAATTTAACATAATAGATAAAAATACAATCATAGATATTTGAGCTGATTTTTTCCATCCTAACATGTTACATACATAAATAATAATTAATATACCTAATCCTATAAATAAGATATTTTCTGGAGCAATAATAGAAAATATTAAAGCAATAATGGCTCCTAATATGGTGCCATACATTCTTTGCTTTCCCTTATTTAAAGATTCAGACACAGAAGTCTGCATAGCCATTATAGCAGCTATTCCTGCAAAAAATGGACTCCTTAAATTTAATATATGTGCTATTCCTATGGTTAAAGCCACAGCGAAAACTGTTTTAACAGTACGCATGCCAATTTTCTCTATTTTCATAAAATCATTCCTCTTATATTATATATTATACTAAATCTATTAAGAATAATCTATTTATTGAAATTTATATTTTTATTTTTAATTATATCCTATATAATTTCCTTAGACAATATAATAATTAATAATTCATTTAATATAAAACTTTAGATAACAAAAAAAGTATATAACTAATTGAATTTCTTCAACTAATCATATACTTTACATTGACTTTATTACTTATTTAAATCTCTTATAAACATTTCATTTCTCATTCTGGCGTACCCTGAGGGAGTCGAACCCCCGACCTTCTGATTCGTAGTCAGACACT
>CAZMMV010000097.1:0-4862 GCA_964567475.1 uncultured Tissierellaceae bacterium
TACATTAGTGGAGCAATTAGTCTCAATACTCTCCCAGCCATAGTCATAAAAATATTGTATCTATTAATATCATCTAAGTTAACTCTCTGAGATCTTTTTAAAGTCTCATTAAAATCTAATTCAATATCTTTTATAGTGGATATTTCTTCCATATATAAACCACATTCAAAGTGATGGTATAAACTTCTATAATCCAGATTAATTGTTCCAACAACTGCCTTTATGCCATCACTTACAAAGGATTTAGCATGCATAAATCCTGGAGTATATTCATAGATTTTTACACCAAATTTTATCAATTCTTTATAGTGGCTTCGTGATTGAGCAAATACAAATTTCTTATCAGGTATATGAGGCATTATAATTTTTACGTCTATTCCCCTTCTAGCAGCGAATTGTAAGGCCGTTACCATTTCTCCATCTAAAATTAAATAAGGTGTCATAATATGAACATATTTTTCCGCTCGATTCAGTATATCCATATAGATCATTTGACCTACCTTATCATTATCCAAGGGTGAATCACCAAAGGGTAGTAAATATCCTTTTTCTCTTTTCTCTACTGCTTTGGATTTATATATATCACCCATATAACTTCTATTGTCTTCACTTACATTCCACATCTGCAAGAACATTAAAGTGAAACTCTCTACTGCTTTTCCTTGAGTCATAATAACAGTATCTTTCCAGTGACCATAGACTTCTATTCTATTTATATATTCATCTGCTAGATTAATTCCTCCAGTAAAAGCTACTTGTCCATCAACTACTAATATTTTTCTGTGATCTCTGTAATTATAATGAGTTGACAGAAAAGGTCTAATTGGAGCAAATACCTTGCATTTAATACCTAATGCTCTTAATTTACTTGGATAACTACGAGGTAATAGTGCAAATTCACAAGTTCCATCATACATTACCCTAACCTCTACGCCTTCTTTTACCTTGTCAACTAAGATTTTCAAAATTTGTCCCCACATATATCCTTCATCAACTATGAAATATTCCATAAAAATAAATTTTTCTGCCTTTCTTAATTGTATTAACATTTCTTTAAAAGCATCTTCACCTAAAGGAAAATATTTTGTTAAGGAATCTTCATAAATCGGATATCCTCCTGCCTTACCAGTATATGTAGCTAAATTATAGAGTCCCTTATTTTCTATTTTTAATTTATTCATTAAATCCCCTTGATTTACAAATTCCCCATTTGACTCTTTTATTATTGTTTTCAATCGTTTTTTTATAGTACGATGGCCTATATCTCCTTGTATGAAAATATATAGCAAACCACCAAATCCAGGTAATGACATAATAAGTATAATCCAACTCATTTTAACATTTGTATTATAGTCTCCGTTGATAACATTTATAACCATAATAACTGAAAAAATTACTAATGTAACTACTGCAAATGGAAATAAACTTTCAACAAATCTAAATATATTAAATAAGACTAATATCTGAACTAATAAAAGAAAAATAATAATACCTGTTCTCCCAAATAACATTCTTATTACACCACGTTTACCTTTTTTTAAAAGTAAAACTTCATTAGCTTTGTTTTCCTTATTAGTAATAAACTTCTTTGAACTCATTGTCCTCATTCCTTTTTTGTCTTTTATAGTAAAATAAGACAATATCTATAATGTCTTACTAATATCATACTATATATGCCCTATTTATCAACGAAATTTCACATAATTTAACTTATTTATAATTTCTTGTTTGAAAGATTAAAAGAGCTGGTCAAATGACCAGCTCTTTTATCTATATTGCTACTCCTGTTATTTTAATGGCTTTCTCTACTATAGAAAAAACAAATACTGTTCCTATTCCATTAATTATAGTCGTTGGAATAACTATAGCTATAAACAATCCCCAAAATGGTACAGGTAATCCTGTTATTACAAGTGCTGAAAGTAAAAATGTTGTTCCACTAATAAAGGTTCCTAGTGCCCCTATTAAAGCTACAATAAAAATATTTAATTTAAATTTACTTAAAAGCTTTATAATCAAAAACATAATTATACAAGTAACCATTTTATCTATAATATTGGGTATTTGTCCTCCGGGAAATGTAGTAGTCATTGCAGAAAGTAATCCACCTAACATTCCTGTTAATACGGCATTTTTAAATGTATTATTTAATAAAATTGATATTAATATAAAAATCAATAAAAAGTCAAACTTCATTCCACCTAATATTCCTGGTGTAATTTGATGCAAAATAAAACCAACGGCAAGTAGTAATGCTGTAAATATATTCTTTTTAAAATTCATAATAGACATCTCCCTTTTTATATCTAACCTTCCCATAAAACTTTGCCAATCGCTTTCTTCTGTTCACAACATACTCTCACCACCTTTTTAAAATTTGATTTTGGGTATAAAAAAAGCCCTTCAATCCTATATCATATAAGGACGAAAGACAAATCTCCGTGGTACCACCTAAATTAGACTATCCATTGGATAATCTCACTTTCAAGCACAAGCTATGCTATATACTCTATTTCTATAAGGGGAAATCCCCACATTAGCTAATTAGGATTAATCCTGTTCACTAAGTTTCTTGTAGATCCATTCATTAAATTTTCAGTATCTGGTTCCCACTTATCCCAGACTCCCTAAGACTTCATAATTTAATTACTCTTTCTACGCTCTGAATCTTATTCGTTTTTATAATTATACTATACTATTTTAATAAAGTCAATACACAATTAATTTTTTATAGACAATAATATTATAGCTATGAAATGCTTACTATTTAACGTATAATAATATTCTGTATTAAATAATATTATTTAAAAGGAGAATATCATGATAAGCGAAATAAATATAGAAAAAATAATTTTACATATATTAGATCCTTCTATTGGATTACCTGTTTTATCAGAAGAAGAACATCCCTTTAGTGGAGAGATAATTGAATTTATAAAATCTCATATTGAAAAAATATTTAATGATGTCAATGTTAAAAAATCATCTTTTATAAATGATAACAATCAAATGAAAAATTTATGTATGGAAATATCAAATAATAATAATTTATTTATAGAAAAAACAAAAGAATTTTCTCAAATTATGTATAATCTACTTTCTCAAAATGTAGATATACCTCCATGTGATTTAATTTGTTCTTTATTCAAAGGGGACGATAAAAGTTACTTAGGATTTTTTATATTTAACTATAAAACTTCTTATATTCATTACGTAGAGGAACTAGAATCTGGTAGACTTAATACTGTTATAAAGCAAAGTACAACTCTAGCTAATATAAATCAAAAAATAGATCAATTTTTTATAGTAGATTTAGAAGATTTTTCTATATTCTTAAAAGAAAAAAAGTATGAAATAAATGGTGAAAAAGACTACTATATTTCTAAATACTTATTAAAATCAGTAGATTCATTATCAGAAAAGGCAAAAATGGACATTGTAAATAAAGTATCTAAAAAAATAGTTAAAGATTATTATGCAAATGATGTTACAAAATTAGCAGAAATAAAAACCGCTATGGTAGAAAGTGTTGAGGAAACAAACTCTATAGATGTTGACTCTGTTAAAACTAAGGTTTTTAAAAACAGTCCTGATATACAAAAAATATACGATGAGGAAATAGAAAAAAAGGGATTAACAGAAAAAAGCATACCTGTAAATGAAATCTTAAGTAAAAAAATTCCCAAAACCCAAAAACTAGTAACAAATGATGGAATTGAAATAAAAATACCTATAGAACTTCTTACAGGTGATGAAAAAATAGAATTTCTAAACAATTCTGATGGTACTATATCGCTTTTACTTAAAGATATAGGAAGTTTACAGGGAAAGTAATATATGTCCTTTTTTATTATTTTTCTGTATAATATTTTTCATAAGAATATCCCTCTTTTTAGTTAATCATTATATTCAGGTCTCCAAAGATTTTCAACTTTTAATGTCTTTTCTAATACATTTGCTATATCACTTATTGTATTTGCAATAGGAATTCCATTAGCCTTCATTGTTTTTATCTTTTCATCTGCAGTTCCCTGACCTGATGAAATTATAGCGCCTGCATGGCCCATTCTTTTTCCAACAGGTGCTGTCTTTCCACTTATAAAACCAACAACTGGCTTTGTCATATTTTCTTTAATCCATATTGCTGCTTTTTCTTCTTCATTTCCCCCTATTTCACCAATCATAATCACTGCATCTGTATTTTTATCTTCATTAAAAGCTTTTAATACATCAATAAAATTTGTCCCATTAATTGGATCTCCACCAATTCCTATTGTTGTAGATTGACCTATTCCCTTTTGAGATAATTGATAGACAGCTTCATATGTCAAAGTGCCAGAACGAGATACTACTCCAATTCTACCTTCTTTGTTTATATAAGCAGGCATTATACCAATCTTGCACTGATTAGGCGTTATAATACCTGGACAATTTGGACCAATTAATCTAGTTTTTTTACCTTGCATATATCTCTTAACTATAATCATATCTTTTATGGGAATATGTTCTGTAATACAAATCACCATATCTAATTCTGAATCTACAGCTTCTAAAATTGCATCTGCTGCAAATCTTGCCGGAACATATATTATAGATACATTTCCTCCAGTCTCATCCACCGCTTCCTTCATAGTGTTAAATATAGGTATTCCTTCTATCTTCATATTACCTTTACCTGGAGTTACCCCTGCAACTATATTAGTTCCATATTCTATCATTAGTTTTGTATGATAAGCAGCTGTATCTCCGGTTATACCCTGTACTATTACTCTAGTAGATTTATCAATCCATATACTCATAATTTTCCACCTGGTTTCTAAAATCATACTAAATAGTGTCGCATGATTTTCCACTTACTATTA
>CAZMMV010000098.1:0-4855 GCA_964567475.1 uncultured Tissierellaceae bacterium
TTTATAGGTATCAAAAATATAGTTTTTATTTCAATTTCTTCGTTAGGATTTAATTGCTTTTCTATTAATGAATAATTTATTAATTTATTATTTTCACTATCATATAATCCTATTTTAAATCTTGCCTTTTTAGTTTCACTTGTAAGATTTATTAATTTGTATTTCAAATTAGCTTGTCTGCCATTTATTAAAGTTTCGCTTCCTATGGTTTTTATTTGATAATCCTTATTATCTTCTTGTGGTTCTTTTGGTTCTTTTGGTTCTTGTGGTTCTTTTGGTTGCTCTGGTTCCTCTGGTTCTTCTCCAGTAAGTTCTTTCCATGTAGGTATCTTTGCTTCCATACCTTTGGGACTATAAAACCAAACTACTTTATCTCCTTCTTTTAACTCTACTTCATTAGCCCCTATATCAGGCATTTTGTCATTTACAGCATAAATCCATCCCCCTAAGCCCTTGTTTTCAATTCCATATATAGATGTTACAGTGAATCCTGTCATATCATACAAGCTTGTAGTGGCTTGAAGAGATCCTAAAGCTGTAAATCCTCCACTATGAGATTTATTATTTATAGTAACTTCTTCTGGATTAGATTTCAGTTCATAATCCTTACCACTCTGCACTGCTATTGCTGTATACACATTTAATGTCTCTTCTGCTTCTTCTGGTATATCTGAAATCATCTTAGACCTTACAATATAATCAGAATATCCTGCTTCTTTTAAATCTATTAAAGTATACAAAGATTTTTGTGTTGCAGTAACCCAACCTCTATTATTGATACTTTCTCCTAATTGATTATCAAATGAACCTTTATCATTCCAAAGAATAAACATAGATTCTATAGGATTCATACCATTCTTAGTCCATTTATCGCTAGTTAGATCTTCACCTATAGATAATAGACCACTTATTATCTCAACATTATTTCCAGTTACATAAGTTCCTGTATAAAAAGCTCCATCATCTTTTTGAATTGAATGTAAATATTCTATAGCCTTATTTATACTATCTTCTACACCTTCAAAATCCTTATGCTTACTTAAAGTCTTAAGAGCAAGTCCTGTATTTATAGCTACTGGAGAATCTCCTCGCTCTTTAAATCCACCTTCTTCAGTCTGTGCTGAAAGGATATTGTCTATTATTATTTTTTCATTATAAGAAATATTTTGATCCTTATATTTCTCATTAAACTTGTCTACAGCTATTACAGCCATTAAATATTTTTGATCAGCACTAGCATAATCTGCTTTATTTATCTCTTCTACTATTTCATTTATTAAGTTTCTTCCCTTATAATTAGTTGGGTTTTCACCTATATCTAGCATAACAAGAGCTTGATTTGACTTGTTTCCTAGATATTTTAAATTCATATCATAGCTTGGCTGATAATCTCTCTTAACAGACCATTTGTCTAAACTAAATCCTGCTTTCATAAATGTAGCAGTTTCCCATGCTTCTAAAGTAGATTGACTTTCCCTATAATGTATAGTTTCATAATAATCTTGTATTCTATCAACAAAACTATTGATAGTATTATTAGATTCTTCTTCCTCTTTAAATACAACTATAGTAACTTTATCTTCAATCTCTGTAGATTTTACCTTGGCAATAATATCAACTGTTCCAAATCCATTAGCAACTGCATTGCCGCTTTCATCAATAAATATTATTTCAGGCTTAGAACTTTCCCATTCTATTTCCATATTCTCTAGTTTGTTTTTCTTATTATCAAAAACATTTGCACTAAGCTTAAACTTATCATTCTTCAATATAGGACTATCTCCTAATTCATTTATAACTATCCTAGAAGCTTGACCTACCACCTTGTCAACCTTAATATTCACTTCATCATAAACATCTTCAAAAGAGCTTACCTTGACTCTTACTCTTGCCTGGCCTTCTCTTAATCCTTTTACCTTTCCATCCTTTACTGATACTATGTTATCTCCCATACTTTCCCATATGACTTCATTGTTTACAGGATTTCCATCTTCGAAAACTTGAACTTTTAATTCAATAGTTTCACCTTGATTTATAGTTAATTCCTTAGAATCTCCCTGTATTTTTATAGTAAATTTTTTAGGTTTGTTTTTATTAAATTCACTATACATAGATTTATTTCTACTTAAATCTGATAGTGCAGCAAAGGCAAAGACTTCTTCACCTGGTTTTGCCCACCCCATAGCTGGAGTCGCTTTAAATCCATCTTCTGTTTTCAGGCTTAATAATGCATCTAACATTGTTATCTTATTTCCATATTTGTCTGTTTTTGACCATTCATCTGAATATATATCTTCTTCACAAGATATTATCGCCTGAATTACAAACGAATGATTTTTACAGTTATCTATAAGCCCATCTTGCTTTTGTACAGATTTAAGATAATTTTTTATACCATCTATTGCATCCTTAACTCCATCTACATCTTTATGCTTTGAAAGAGCTATCAATATTAATGCTGTATTTTCATTATCTGGATTCCCATTTGCTAATTTAATATAATACTTACCAGAGCTTTTAGTTAATTTATTAGTTAATGATTTTATAGCTTTTGATTCATCATAGTTTTCTTCCACCATATCCAAAGCTATAATTGCATTAGCCAACCATCCTGGCCTTTTTTCATCATAAAAATTATTATCTAATAATTCTTGGACATAATTTCTAGCATCATAATCCTTAGGATCTTTGCCAATTGTAATAGCCATCATCATATCCATTGCTCTTGTGTTTGTATTAGAATGATACTTACTATATTTATTTACCTTATCTACTATATCCCCCTGTTCTACTCCCATAAGACTTAGAGCCATAGCTGTAGTATAATCATACTTATCATCACTAGCCATTATTGCATTTTTAACTTCTTCTAAAGTCTCATCTACTTTCGTTTTTCTATCAACTATTATTAAATCCACATTAGTTGATAATATCTCACCACTGGCTTTTTCAACTGACGCTGTGATCTTTACATTACCAGGCTTTAAGGCAGTAAATATGCCAGTATCATTTAATTCTCCTAATTCCTTAGGATTTATCTCCCATCTTACATCCGCATTTTCAACTGTTTCTCCTTCTGAGTCCAATACAATAGCATTTATCTCAGTTTTATTGCCAACTTCTATTTCAGATAAATCCTCATCAATCTTTATATTTACACTATTGGCTTCTACACCTACTACATTTATTTCAATTGACTTCTCTACTTCTTCAAATCCTTTTACCTTTACAGTAATATTAGCCTTACCAATATTTATTCCTTTGATTATTCCTGTATTTTCATCAACTGTTACTTTATCTAAATCATCTGATGACCATATATATTTTTGACAAGGATTATATTTATTGTTGGCATCATATCCCTTAGCTAATAATTGCATTTCCTTTCCAACTTTTACTTCATTAGAATCTTCTGTTAAAAATATCTCGACACTAGTAGGATCACCTATATCTCTACTTATCTCTTGAAATATAGACCTTCCAATAGATGCATCAACTAAAGCTGCTAATACATATGCAGTAGCATCTCCAGAATCTTCATTTTCTTTAAAACTATTATTTTCTTGTAATTCTAAAAGACCATCTATGGTTTTAACATCTAGCTGTTCTCCTACTGCAACTAAGGCTTGTACTACTATAGATGTTAGTTTTCCACTAATTACTTCTTTTCCTGACCAATCTGTTCCACCATACATTCCAGAATCAAAACCTTCTGATTCCATATAATTTATTGCCTTAGTTATTAAATCATCTTTAACAATTTCTTTGTGATTAGAAAGTGCTATTAAAGATAAAGCTGTTAAAGACAAATCACCATCAGAAGAAAAGTCCCATTCTTTAACAAAGGCTTTATTCTCTTTAACAGTAAATTTAGATTTCAGTAGCTTGACAGCTTTATATACATCATAGTCTGCCACCGCCATATCCAAAGCTAAGATAGAATAAGCTATATCTTCAGCCTTATTGCCTGAGTCCTTACTTGTTTCAAAATATCCATCTTTGGTTTGAGCATTAAGCAAAAAATCAATATAATCTTTATCATTATATTTCATAGGGTCAAAACCTGCTCCTAAAATTCCCATAATAGCCTTAGCATATTCTTTAGATGAAGAATCCTTGTAACTATCACCCTTCTCAAATGATAATTCTTCAATTTTTAGCTTATTCTGTATTATTTTCTCATCTACATTTAAACTCCTTAAAATCATAGATTCTAGATAGTTATATTCAACTACATCCTTTGAATAATATTCTTTAAATTCTCCTACTATCTTATCTAGCTTTGTTTCCTCCTTAGTTAATTCAATTGATCCTGCATTAGATATTGGCATTATATTTAACATCATAGCCAATACTAAAATTAAACATATGTACTTTCTCTTCATATTTCTGTCCCCTTTCTTTTTACTTACATATCCTTATAAGCATAAAAAAATGTCCTAACCTCAAAAGAGATTAAGACATGCTTAAGTATGTAGTATACGATAATACACCTAAATTTATATCCACCTCATTCCTAGAAGGTTTAAATATGTTCTAATTAGGCAGTTCTCCTGACTTATGGATCTAAGCTAATCTTTTACCTTCCCAAGAATTTTCTCAGTGGTATATTAAAAGAATGCTCCCCATTTACAGTGGCTGGTCCGTTCGTGATTCTCACACGATTTTCTTTTCATCTCTAAAGTTATAAAGAACCTAAATAGTTTATTAAATTTTTAACATCATAACCAGTATATAGCATAAGTTTTAGAAATTCAATATATTTTAAATTGCAATTGCAATTTCTTGAATTATCCTGCTAATACCAACCATCTTAAACATCATTTGCTTTATTGCATATCAAAACCAATCCTTT
>CAZMMV010000099.1:0-4785 GCA_964567475.1 uncultured Tissierellaceae bacterium
ATGTTTATTTTTTGCATTTTCTATATAATATATACATTTAAAACTAACTTCTTCACCTTATTCTCCACAGCATATTTTATTTGAAAATACAAATTTCCCGCTATATCGGGTCTTGTATTTTCCATCTGAGTTTGTAAGCATTTCACCTCTTATTTTCTCCAAAAAAAGGTAGACAACTCAAAATAACACCTCAAGTTGTCTACCTTTTCATTATGTATATATTCTATTTTATGTATATATTTAAACTTTTAACCTTGTCCTTATTTTTCCAACTAGCTCTCTAACTTCCTCAACATTAAATACATAACATAATACTCCATATACTAGAACACCAACTCCAGCAGCCACTAGTAAAGATATTAAATTATGTAATTTTGACACTCCCAGTATAGCATATAAACTATGATAAATAAAATAATAAGTCTATAAAAGATGCTCATCCAAAATCAATTAATATTTAAAATAGATTTCATATATTAAGAAATCTAACAGATTACTGTAAAAAATATGTAAAAGAATATTTAGCAAAATCTTGAAGTAGAAAAATTAAATTATTTGGAAATAACCACTTTTAGATTATCATATACACACGATATATATTTAATCATAAAGCACCTCCTAAAAATAGGCATAAAAAAACCCTAAAGCTAAATTCCTTAGAGCTAGTAAATTTAAACAAAAAAATACGAGCAGGTGCACTGGCACCCTCTCGCTAAAAACTCATATAAGTTTTTGTTCCTTAATACTATTATATACTTAAACTATAAAAATAGTCAATGATAATTTTTACAAATCTATAATAAGATACTATAAGTTGATCATCTTGAAAATATCTTTTATATTTAGTCATTCTATTATCTACTAAATCCTTCAATTCCTCCATTGTGTTTCTTTTAATTCCTTTACTGGTGGCTACGCTATTAAATACATATAGAGATACTACAAAGTCATGTATGACTGGATTCTTCATTTTATCTTGTCTAGACTCTCTAGATATCCCATTAATCCTAGAAATAAAATTCATTACTCTCTTATTCGGGTTAATCTTTTTACTGTAAGGAATTCTTAGACTGTTTAACAAACAATTATTATGTGCAGCTGCATTTCTTAAAAAACGCACTGACCATAAGTGACCCTCCATAGATCCTTTAGTTTTATACTTTTTATAGTATATGGAGTATAGCTTAATGAAATCTCCAAAGCTTAAAACCTCTACTATATTCCAAATTGCAAAGTTATCCCTATATTTTATTATTAAATCCGAAGATGCTGAATTTCGATCATTTCTATGAACATTTTCTTTTATAAATGAATGCCTATTATATAATTCTTCTATAATTTCATAACCATCTTCTTTTGGATTTTTTGAACTATCTCTAAGTAGTTGGGTTTTTAAATAATGTTCTATATCTAAAGTCATCTTTAAAATAAATCTTCTAAAATACATATCTAGTGTTGATAATTCCTGTAAATAAGCAAATTCTAAATTAATATACTTTCCAGCATTTTTATCCTCAGTGTATTTTTCATAATTTTTTGCAAAAGCTTTTATTTTAAAATAGTAATTATTATCTGTTAAGAATATTTTAGCTTCTTCTTCGCTTACTATATTAAATTTTATTCCACTTTTATCTCTCATATATTCTACTTGCTCTTCTATTGTCAGTTTTTCCTTCCTCATATTAACCCCCTGATATATAAAACTCTTAAGCTTATAAGTATTATATCATTTAATTATTTATTTTTCAGATTATAGAAGTACAAAAGGTAGAGTTAATTTATTGTCGGAAAAAGAAAGATAGAACTATCCCTTTGTGAGATTATAAGATTTACATGATTTTTGAATTAGCTCATCCCAAGGCATCATTAAATCTAAGATTTGGGGATTGGTTTGTAGATTATATCCTGGTAATCTGGATAATAAGTATTTTAAATTAATTAACTGAATAACTCTTCAATCTTGATTTTTAAAATATCTCTATCCCAAAGTATTACATTATTTGATTGTGCCAATTCAACTGCTGAATCTGTAAAATAATTATTTGTTACAACGATTCCTTTGCTACAATTGTAGTGATTTAATGCAGTAAATATTTCTTGTACTGCTCTATTTGTTACCTTGCTTGAATAACATTTAGACTGAATTCCTACTCTATTTCCACCTTTTTCTACAATTATATCCATACCTTGATCACCAGAACTTTTTGTAACTTCGGTAGTATATCCCATTTTAGTAAAGAGATAGCTAAGAAATTGTTCAAATTCATATCCATTCATCAGGTCTACATCATTAATTGAATATCTATCCTTATTATTCACTGGCGTGCTAGTAAGTTTGTTTTCAAATATTTCTAATTCAATTTCTTCAATTTTGCTAAATACTTCTTGGATTAATTGAATATTACACTGTACAAAATTTTCATTTATATCTGTTGAAAACATCCCTTTACTCATCAGGTAGTAGGTAAATTTACCTACATTAATGACATTATTTGTAGAAATCTCTGGGCATCTACAATAAGCATCTATATATTCACTTAAAGAGCTTAATGGCTCATTATTTTCAAAATAAATCTGATTTTCATTTTCCCAGTGTTGAGAAATAAATTCGGGATAATAATTCCTAATCAATTTCCATATTACTGAAGAATGATATTTTTCTGGAATATTAATATATCTACCAGCTATCTTCACAAGTTTTATATAATTCTCATCAATAAACTCTTTTGTGTTTGTATATAAATAATTGTCTTCCTTAAACTTATCTATAATCTCATCCCTTTGCTCCACAGTACTATCAAGTAATTGTTGGGCAATGAAGCTATTATATGAGTTTAAAAGTTCAAAAGCAATATAACTATCTTTATTTAAAAAGAGAGTTTGAGGCATTACATTTAAGAAGTTATTAACAATTGTGTTTAACTCTGGCGAGGCATTGTTAATTTCCTTTTCAATTATATCAATCTCTTTATCAACTTCTTTAAGAATCTCATAATTTAAGTAATCATAATATTTTAATATTTTATCCTTATCCATTTTATTCATAAAAAAAACAGTATCATCACCAATAAAAACGCTAAAAAGATTACTAGAAGAAAGTAAATGCGTACTTATAGAAATTGGTCCCTCTCCTGATTTGAAAGCTATATGATTAAAATTCTTTGTTTTTACCTTTATATATCTTCCAGCAATGAATAACTCACATCTATGAATTTCTTCCTCATCAGATTCCCAGAATTCAGTGTCTATTACGTTTAAAATTCTATGTTTTAAATAGTTTCTTACACTTTCAATTTTGTTGTCCATAATAGTAAAATTCATTTCATTTAGAAATCTGAGTATTGTTTTTATAAACAAATCTGAACTTATTGCCTCTAATCCATAATCAGAAAATATGGATATTAATAATAAATCTAAATTTAATTTATCTTCAAATCCTTTAAGTGTAGTTTCTATTATATCAAATCTTGTCTTTAATTCTAAGTATAAATCGTCATCTATTGTATCATCTATACTTTCTTTTCCTTGAATTAATTTATTACTCATATTCGATAATCTTTTATTTACTAGATATTTCAACATATCTATACCTAGTCTTTCTTCACTAATTTTAGTTTTAAAAATATACATACTAATATATCTTAATCTCAAATCATCTATAAGTTGAGATGAATCGGTGTACTCTATATAGATATCTAGTACATCACTTAAATTCTTGCACTCTCTAAATTTATCACTGTAAAAAATCCTATACTCAGCAAATTCTTTAACTTTAACATTATCCTCTTTTTTATCAACCTTACATTCATAATCTTCAACCTCATTATCTTCATTTAAATCTTCTGATTGTGTTTGTTTTTCTTCTAATAGTTTTTCAGAATTTCCTTTGTTTTCTTCCCTTTTTCTAATATTTCTAAATAAGTTCTTAAACACTCTAGTTCCTCCATTCTTATTTGTTCTTGTTTTTAAAATCATTCTTAGCCATATCTAACTCCTCAACATCATCCTTATTTTCATCATTAGTACAATATTCATCACATTCATACCCTTCTTAAATATTCTGCTTTTATCTTTATTCTATCAAATAATTTAGAACTATTATTGCCATCTGAATCTCCATATTGACTTAGGAAGTCAATATATAAGTTATGATTTAGGTCAATATGTAGATAATCTATTCCTTTAATGGAAAGGGTAATCCCTATAACAATACCTGCATAGAATCTTTTCACTCAGTACTTAAAAAATAAGAAGTTAATCTAGTTAAATATTTCAACTTTAACACTTTTAGACTTATCATATTTGAATATATAGAGTCATAGTATAACAAGGAAAGAATACATAGCTCTTTAGGTTATATCACTCCACAAGAATGAAAGAATAAAGCCAAGGGAGTTGCATAAAAATTGTTCGAGAAAATCTATCTACTATATTGACATAGGTCCAGTACCATTTTGCGAATAAATTACGCAACCTTTACTTCCTTTAAAATCAAATTCTTTCTTTAGCTTTCCTATCCCATAACAATTTTCTAAATCAACTTTAAGTAAATCCATTTCCTTCCTCTCCCTTTCTCCAAAAAAAGTAGACAACTCAAAATAACACCTCAAGTTGTCCACCTTTTCATTATGTCTATATTCTATTTTATGTATATATTTAAACTTTTAACCTTGTCCTTATTTTTCCAACTAGCTCTCTAACTTCCTCAACATTAAATACATAACATAATACCCCATATACTAGAACACCAACTCCAGCAGCAACTAGTAAAGATACTAAATTATG
>CAZMMV010000100.1:0-1530 GCA_964567475.1 uncultured Tissierellaceae bacterium
AATAACAATACAAATAACAATAATTCAAGTAATAAGATAGTAGTTCCAGGAGCTCGTCAAGCTCTAGATCAAATGAAATTAGAAATCGCTTCAGAATTAGGCATGGCAAATTATGATTCACTAGATAAAGGAAACTTACCTTCCAGACAAAATGGTTATGTTGGTGGATATATGACTAAAAAATTAGTAGAAATGGCACAACAAAACATGAGTGGAACTACAAAATAGTTCATAAATATAAAAGATAGGTCATAGACCTATCTTTTTATTTTATCTATCTAGATCCTAATTCCTTATCAAGCATAAATAATCCTTGTGGTTTATCCTGCATTTTCTCTAATTTAAATATTATATCTTTCATACTGTTTTCTTCTTCTAATTGTTCCTCAACAAACCACTGTAAAAATTGTACTGTAGGATATGACTTTTCTTCTATAGCCATTTCAAGTAGATTATTGATTCTTTCTGTAACTAACTTTTCATGAGCTAATGCTTCTTCAAATACCTCTAAGAATGAAGCATATTCGTTTTTAGGCTCATCCATTGCTTGTGTCATAACTCTGCTATCCATGTCATATATAAAGCCATAGAACTTCATAGCGTGCTCATACTCTTCTTTAGCTTGTTCTATTAAAAAATGAGCGAATCCATTCATACCTTCGTCTGAACAATAAGCTGCCATTCCCATATAATAATATCCTGATAATAGTTCAAAGTTAAATTGATCATTTAACCCCTTTAATAATTTTTCTGTTGCCATAATGTTACCCCCTAATTTTATTTTATTATTTATTTTTATTTAAATATTTGTTTGCTACATTACTTATATTACCCACTGTTTTAAAGTTTAATCAAAATAATATTTATATCTTTTAAATAATCCATATAACTTATAAAGAGATTAAAAATAAAAGAATATTATTTGAATTTAACCTTTATATTTTTAAAACCCATACCTTCCAACAATGACTTTATAATTTCTTCTCCATTTTTTTCTGCATCATTTAACAAACCTTTTTCTATAGATTCTTCCTTCATTTTTTCCTTCTCTTCTATTAAAACTGAATAAAGATCATCATAACTTAACTTGTTAAATATAGACTCCTTCTCATCAAAAAAATAAACATCTTCCTCAGATATTATATTTTCGATTATTTTAGGCTTATTTATTAGTATCTCTATTGTATCCTTATCTTTCAATTGAATTTCCACAGTATCTAAATCCATACCAGCTTTTATATATCCGCTGTATTTTACTATAAATCTCTTATTTGTAAAAGGAATATTTAACTGCTTTAGCTTCATATTATCCTTATACTCCACTATATTAGTATAATTATATTTTATAGTAGATAATTCTACTAACTTTACAATATTTTCCTCTACCCTACTAGATAACAAATCTGTATTTCTATTTAAAGATAGCTTATTATAAGAAATAATTCCCAGAACTACTAAAATTATTGCCATTACTATAATTAACTTATTTTTAAAAGCATTTTTTATTTTCATCTCATCCCCCCATTAAAT
>CAZMMV010000100.1:1630-4760 GCA_964567475.1 uncultured Tissierellaceae bacterium
TACATTTTACTACAATTTAGGATTATATAATTCATATATGTTATATATTCCAACATCCTCTTTTACTAACAACTTTACAACCTCAGGGATTTGCTGACTAGTTATTTTTAATTGTATACCATTGTACTTCAATACAAGGTTATCCTCTTCTAAAAAACCGCCCTTGTGTAAAGCATCCATAATCTTGTTTTCGACTTCAACTTTATCCATGCCACTTAAAGCAAAGAATATTTTCTTTTTTTCTTTACTATTATCATCTGGATTTATTCTATTAATCAACATAATCTTATTCATTTAAAATTCTCCTTTTTGTCCTAAAATAGCACTTGAATATATTTACCCAAAAAATCATTTTAAAAACTAATTTTAAATTTTTTATTTCTAAAGTCAAATATATTAAAAAACTTATCAGTTTACATATTATATGATAAAATTAAAGCTAACAAGAGATTTTTTATAAACTACTATTAAGGAGGCCATTTATGGAAAAGCATTTAGATAGTCTAATAAAAACAATACTATTTATGGGTATAGATAAAAATAAGGTTGAAAGTTTGATCTCTCAACTACCATATAGGGTCAATAAATATGCCAAAAATGAAACTATAGCAATCGAAGGATATGATTGTCATAGTTTAGGAATCATACTTTCAGGTAAGGTAGAAGTTCACAAACTCTTTCCCTCTGGGAAAATTGTCACAATAAACCACCTTCAAGAAGGCAATGTATTTGGTGAAGCTTTAGTTTTTTCTAATAGGCACAAATATCCTGCCACTATAGTTGCTTCTAGTGAAAATCTAATAATGTATATAGATAAGCCAGATATCATTAGATTAATGAAAACCAATGATGCTGTACTGAGAAACTTTGTATCTGTCTTGTCTAATAGAATTCTTATGCTAAATGATAGAATAACAAACCTATCCTATAATACAGTTAGAAAAAAGATATCAAATATAATATTGATTGAATACAAAAAACAAGAAAGTAAGAATTTAATTCTTCCATTTAGTCGAAAAAAAATGGCAGAACTCTTAAATATACCCCGCCCTTCCTTATCAAGAGAATTGATAAAAATGAAAGAAGACGGGATAATTGATTACCATAAAAACAAATTAAAAATATTAGATCTCACTGCCCTAGAAGACTCTCTATTACAATAAAACAAACTTACTCCCTAACAAAAGCTATACTAGTCTTATAATAAACATAGCCTATTAAATATCCTCCTATAACATCAGTTGGCCAATGCACACCTAGATATAACCTGCTTATACCCATCAATATAATTATAGTATAGGCAGCAAATTGTATCCATTTTTTATGACTTTCCTTATCTATGTCTCTACTAATTATATATGCTAGAGTCATATAAAAAGTCATAGTCACCATAGAATGACCACTAGGATAGCTAAAACCACCTTGGTCAACTAAAAAATATTCTACAGGTCTTCCCCTTTGAAATATGAACTTAAAGAAAGCATTCATCACATAAGACCCTAAAGTAGATCCTAAAAATAACTTTGATATATAATAGTTCTTTTTAAAAATAGTATAAGTTATGCATATAAGCATAACTGGCAATAGAAAATGAGAGGACCCTATAAAAGATATAAACTTCATAATAGAAAATAATAAGTCACTATTACTTTTGTGTATAAAATCTAAAATTAAATTATCAAATAAAATTCCTTCACTAGTCTTTCTAACCATAAATCCAATAATAAAAAATAAGATAATTGCCATAGATGGAAGCACAAATTTTCTTTTTTTCATTTATATAATCATATCCTTTCCTAATCTTAGCATTTTAAAATATTATATATCATATGTTTTATAATTACAATAATCAGCCTAAAATATACTTATCATAAAAATAGGGATACAAATCTAAAATCAGATTTGTATCCCTTATATTTCTTTATTATTTAAAAATCTCTTTACATTTCTCCATCATATTTCAATACTGGATGTCTAGCTGCTTGAGTTTCATCCGGTCTACTTACAACAGTTCTATGAGGAGCTTCTTTGAGAATTTGTGGGTTTTCTTTTGCTTCCTTAGATATTTGAATCATAGCATCTATAAATTCATCTAAGACCTCTTTACTCTCAGTTTCTGTTGGCTCAATCATCATAGCCTCATTGATAATCAATGGGAAGTAAACAGTTGGTGGATGATATCCTAAATCTAGAAGTCTCTTAGCAATATCAAGAGTAGTCACTTCTGATAACTCATCTTTCAAGCCACCTAATACAAACTCATGCTTGTAAATAGTATCTAATGGTAAATTATAATATTCTTTCAATCTTTGAGCCATATAGTTAGCATTTAAAACAGCTACAGAACTAGCTCTCTTAAGTCCGTCGCTACCCATAGTAAGTATATAGCTATAAGCTCTAACTAATATACCAAAATGTCCAAAGAAATCTTTAGCCTTACCTAAAGAATGAGGAATATCATAATCCAAGAAATATCTATCTCCGTCTTTTCCTACCACTGGCACAGGTAAAAAATCCGCCAAATGTTTCTTAACACCTATAGGTCCTGAACCTGGTCCTCCACCACCGTGTGGAGTTGAAAAAGTCTTGTGAATATTAAAGTGAACCGCGTCAAATCCCATATCTCCTGGTCTAGCATGACCAAGTATAGCATTGGCATTTGCACCATCATAGTATAACTGTCCACCAGCATCATGAACAATCTTAGCAATTTCCTTTATATCCTTCTCAAACAAACCAAGTGTATTTGGATTTGTAAGCATCAACCCAGCAGTGTCATCTCCTACAACAGCCTTCAGAGCCTCTACATCTACCAATCCATTTTCAGTTGATTTGATCTCTATTATCTTATATCCTGCCATAACAGCAGTAGCTGGATTTGTACCATGAGCAGAGTCTGGAACTATAATCTTATTTCTCTTGAAGTCACCATTATGCTCGTGATAAGCCTTTATAACCATAATAGAAGTTACCTCACCATGAGCACCTGCCGCTGGTTGTAAACACATCTTATCCATACCTGCTATCTCAGACAAAGATTGATCCAATTCGTACATTAACTGTAAAGCACCCTGCACACAATCTTCCCTCTGATATGGATGTATATTTGCAAATCCATCAATCCTACACA
>CAZMMV010000101.1:0-4756 GCA_964567475.1 uncultured Tissierellaceae bacterium
GTTTTGGTCCCCTACTTATACCGACTGAGCTATCCGGGCATATTAATCAATGTTATTAGTTTGCTAGCTTTACCGAATATAACTGCTTTTCATACGGACTAAGTGATGTACACAAAACATAAATTCATTGTTTTGGTCCCCTACTTATACCGACTGAGCTATCCGGGCATATTAATCAATGTTATTAGTTTGCTAGCTTTACCGAATATAACTGCTTTTCATACGGACTAAGTGATGTACACAAAACATAAATTCATTGTTTTGGTCCCCTACTTATACCGACTGAGCTATCCGGGCATATTAATCAATGTTAAATATGTCTAGGTATCTTCCTCTTATAATAGGAAGACGACAATAATTAGTATATAATATTTTCCTTGAAATGTCAACTATTATTTTAGATTGTTAAAAATTTTATATGGTTTTTACTTTTCTATTAAACTTTCTAAATCTTCTTTTGAAAACTGATATTTTGTATTGCAAAAATGGCATACAACTTCTGCCTTACCATCTTCCTCTATCATAGCTTGAATTTCCTTTTCTCCTATACTTTTTAAAACTGATTCAATTCTTTCTCTACTGCAATCACAGGAGTATTTTAAATCTATTTTATCTAAAACTCTCATTTCAAAGTCTTTTAAAAGTCTATTCATTATATCTTCAGGAGATAATCCATTATTTATTAACTTAGATACTGGTTCTATATTTGATATAGCATTTTCAATCTTAGTTATATCTTCATCTAGAACACCAGGTAAAAGTTGTATTATATAACCTCCAGCTGTTTTTACAGAAATATCCTTATCTACTAATACACCTAACCCTACAGCTGATGGTTGTTGTTCTGATGTCATATAATAATATGCTAAATCCTCAGCAATCTCTCCAGATATTATTTTTGATTGGCCTACATATGGTTCTTTTAATCCTAAGTCCATAATAGTAGTTATTGTTCCAATATTACCTACTATACCGGCAACATCAAGTTTACCATCTGCTCTACTCTCTGTATCTGCATAAGGATTATCTACATATCCTTTTATTATTCCTTGGTTATTTGCAACAACCATAATATTACCAATTGATCCTCCACCTGAAATTTTTAAAGTTAATCTGTCTTCCTTATTTTTCATCATGGTTCCCATTATTGCCCCAGCTGTCAGACTCCTTCCTAAGGCTGCTGTCGCCGTAGGAGACGTATTGTGAGCGAGCCTAGCCCTTTCCACCATATTGGTCGTATTGGCTACAAGAACTCTTATATTGCCAGTTTTATCTATACCTCTAATTATATAATCTTTCATCTTTACACCTCTATTTGTTTATTATTTTATTGCTACAAAATTTATTCTTTCTGTTTTCTTGCTTATATCTTCAAAAGAAAATCCTTTATAATAGTCTACGCTAGTAAATCCTATTTTATGAAGTAATTCTTCTATTTCTTCAACCTTATATGCTTTTTCTATATGCTCTTCATCAAATCTTTCATAATTTATTTGATCTTTTTTAAAGAAAAAAGTCAAATAAAATTCACATATATCCTTATTTTCATCATAAAAGTTTTCCCAAGTATAAAATACATCTTCTTTATCTTCTATAAAAATATTATTTCCTATTATATATTTTAATTTATAATAAGAATTTATATCAAAGATAAATATACCATCTTTTTCTAAATGATTCCATACATTTCTAAAAGTTTTTTCTAAATCTTCTTTTTCTATTATATAGTTTATGCTATCACAGATAGAAATAACTGCATCATAAGATTTATTGAACTTAAAATTAATCATATCTTGTTTCATTATTTCAACATTTTTATATTTTCTAAGCTTTTTATAAGACTTAGATAGCATGTCTGATGATAAATCAAAACAAGTAAGATCATAACCTTCCTTAGCCAGATAATAGGAAAGATTTCCTGTTCCACTAGCCATTTCTAGAACCTTCTTAGGCACAATATTATATTTTTCAAATATGTCTTTTATATATTTAAACCAATCTTCATAATTAAAATCTGTCATAAGTTCATCATAAAGATTAGCAAATTTACCATAACTGTTCATATTTCCCCCCTTTGAAAGCTTATTCTTTTTCCTTCTTAGCTTTCATTTTTCTTTTCTTAACAGTAATTAAACCGCCTATTTTTCCAGTTTCTTTGGCTGTTAATCCACCCCAGCCCACTTGATTAAGCTTATCTGTTAATCCCAATTCATCAGCTATTTCATACTTCCACTTATCTTCTATAGTTTCTATCTTTTCTTTTTTCTTTTTTCTTTTCAAGATTATCCCTCCCAAATGTATTATTAGGAAAGAATCTTATATTTATTCTATAAATATAGGAATTTATAATTTATTATAATAAACAATAATATAATTCCTAATACTGGCAAGTATTGAATAAACTTGAACTTTATATCTTCTTCTATTTTTGTATTGATCTCTAATTCTTGAGTTCCTTCATTACTTTCTGGTAATTTCTTTATTAAATTTACTAAAATAAAATAAGAAATCAAAGCAATTATCCCTACTACTAATATAGTTATTGCCATCTGCAATTCAAAGGAAATTTCAGGAGCTGTTACTCCCGTATCCACTAAATTTTGATTTCCTCTAAATGTAAGATATCCTATAGTCAATGCTATTCCATTGTTTATAGTATGAGCTATTATAGAAGAATATATTGAATTAGTCTTATAAACTATAATACCAAAAACTATACCTAATAATATTGGTCCAACTAAGTTTTGTAAATTTAAATGAAATAACCCAAAAAGTACTGCAGAATAAATTATAGCTTTTTTCTTAGATAATCCTTCATAGGCATTCATTATAGTACCCCTAAACATTATTTCCTCACATATACCTGGAGATATTGCTATAACAAACAAAGATATTAGGTACATATATCCTGTAGTGGGAATAGGAGCTGAACTAGTTGATAATTCACCAAATAATCCTAGTATTAATAAAAGTATTAAATTTAAAAAAACAGCAATTGGATAGGTAAATATGGTAATTCCTATAACATAAACTATTTGTTTAAAACTTATTTTATTTAATCTAAGAGTTTTCTTCAAAGAAAGTCCCTTAGATTTCAAATATATAAGATTTGGAATAAAAATTATTATATATTCTGTAATCAATAATCCAGAATATACTTCCCTGCCTTGAGCTTTTGAACCTAAAGTAATAAGCAAAATCCCTAATACAAAATATAAAATATTAGTATGTAGTATTGGATTTTTATTAAAATCTTCCATAACATTATCCTCCTAAAGATAAATAACATAAATACACCTACAGTATAATCTGTAGGTGGTTTTTAATCAAATGTAAAAATATATGGTATGTTTCTATAATGATCTCCATAATTAAGTCCATATCCTACTATAAAAACATCTGGTATAGTATAACCTACATAGTCTGGATTTAAATCTACCTGTCTTCTACTAGGTTTATCAAGCATTACACATATCTTTACAGAATTCGGATTTTTACTTTGTAAAACTTCTTTTACCTTATTAAGAGTATAACCAGAATCAATAATATCATCTACAATTAAAATATCCTTGCCTTCTACTTTAGTTCTGATATCATGTACAATCTCTACATTTCCTGAAGATACTTCATCATGGCCATAACTTTCTGTTGTCATAAAGTCAACTTCTACTGGTATGGATATTTCCCTTACTAAATCTGATGCAAACACAAAGCTTCCCCTTAGTAGAGATATTACTAGAAGATTTTTATCTTTATAATTATTACTTATAATTTCTCCTAAAGCTTTAACTCTAGTGTTAATATCTTCTCTGCTATATAATATTCTTTTTCTTTTGTTGGTTTCCACAAACTTACCTCCTTGTTTATTTTATTTCATTATTATTTCTTATTAATCTCCTTCTAATATCCCTAACTTCTCTCAATATAAGATTGAGTGTATATTGAATACTTATTAGTATTATCAATATTATAGCACTAAATATTAGCTTTGTGTCCATAATTTTATCTTATCCTCCAGTTTTTTCTTGTTCTTATGCTTCCGTTTCGGATACTTCCAATCTATTGTTATCTTCTAAATACTCTAATTTAGAAACTGATACTTCAAAAGCTAATCTCTTGTCAACTTCACCTGTTGACAATCTTTTTTGATATTGTCTACTTTGAATTCTGCCCCACAATTTAATATGATCTCCTACTAACATCTTTTCACAAAATCTTGCATTTCTTCCCCAAGAAATACAAGGTATATAGTCAGACTTATTATATGCTCTATTTACTGCTAATAAAATATCTGTTATTTCTCTACCAAATGGTGTAGTTCTATAAATAGGTTTTTTACATATATACCCATCTAGATATATTTCATTAGGCCTTTTTAAATTTTCTTCTAACTCTTCTTGACTAGGTATATAAAATTCTTTGGCAAATATAGTAAGAATTAATCTGTTGTTATTATTTATATACCTATTATAGGATCTAAGCTGTCCCTCTATTATAACATATTGTCCAACTTTTAAATCCAAATCAACTATCAATCTCTCAGATATAGTAACAGGCAATAAATCTATAGAATCACTCAATCTAGGTACCTCTACATTTAATATATAAAAACCTTCTCCATACATTTCATGACTAAACTCTTTTTCTGTCACCACTTTTCCAACTAATTTTACCATGTTTGTTTCAATAAGTATCTCATCCATTTTTTATCCCCCTCTATTCCTATGTTTTTAATCTATATCTAATATATTCTTAA
>CAZMMV010000102.1:0-4686 GCA_964567475.1 uncultured Tissierellaceae bacterium
TTTATCCCATGTAGATAGTATATCTGCTATCTTTTCCTGTTCTTGTAGGGGGGGAATCAGAATTTTTATATTCTCAGTATCTTTTTTATTTATTTCAAGAAATGTACTCCCAGATGCCATTCTTATGAACTCGTTCTTAAAAACTTCTATAAGATAATACAAATATTCATAATTAAGTTTTTTACCACATATAAAAGATTTAAATCCTTGGTTTGTAGTCATCTCTACTAAATTTATGGATCTCTCTCCTACCGTTGCTCTACTAGTCATTAAAATACTATTTATAGGCAGTAAATTGGCTGAACTCTTTTTAAGTCCTTCATTTGTTATCTTTCTTGAAGTATGACTTATAAATTTGCCATTTCCTGTAATATCAGTTGGTGTAGCCCAAGGTATATCTCCATTCCAATAATTAACATTCATTGTACTAGGAGTACCTCCACTGACAACCTCACTAACTTCTCCTAACTTCTTAACTTCCCAATCCCCTGGAATTATCCCTACCTTTGTTTTCTTATATCCTTCTGGAACTATTCCTTGATCTATCTTTTCTACCCTATCTTTAATTGCACTATTCAATTTTATACCTCCTATAATTCATTTATTCTATTTCTATCTAAATGAATTGTATAGTCTTCTCCATCTTTAATATCTGCCCTTTTTGTTCCATACATTCTTAATACTGGACTATGTTTTTTCTTATATATGGTAACCCTATTGCTCTGATTTCTATAACATTCTGGATCTATACATTTTTTTAATTCTTCTAAGTTTGCTATTCCAATTTCACTATCTTTCAAATTCTTGTATGTGCATATATAAGCAAATATTATTTCTTCACCTTTATCTATATATCTTGTAATTTCTTCAATGTTGTTATCTGTGTAATTAAAGGCCCATCTTCTATATCTCTTATTTACATTACTAGCATATTTCATATATACAATATAATCTTTTTTATTAGTTGTTAATTTATAAATACATCTACCCATATCTTTGCTAATTAATGCTGGTTTATTTCCATTATCTAAAACCTTAGTTAAAAAAGCTCCATAATAAAAATCTGACTTATTTAATTTATTAGACACTTCATATCCCCCTAAGCTATATTAAATCATCTATTTTATTAACTTTATTAAGAAACATATTCATTTTACAAATTTAATCTGTAGCTAATTTTTTTTGCTTATGTTCTTTTTCAATCTGCTTTATACTTTTCCCTGGAGTAGGTAACTCCTCAGGCATTGTACCACCTAGCTCTTTTATAGTTTGCCTAACTTTAGCCCCTACATCATGATGGGTTTTATTAGCTTTAGCTTTACCTTTTATATTTTCTCTTCTTAACTTATCATCTGTTTGAGTTGCCCTAAATAAGTTGGCAGCCAACTCAGTACTTCCCATATGATCCAAGATTTCTTCTCTCTTTTTAAGCTTTTTACGTTTATGAATATCTTTAGCTTTAAGCCCACCATAAAGTCCTTCATATCCTTTATTTTGAAAAATAGCATACTCTATTCCTTTATTAATTCCAGCCATTTGAGCTGCTTCTGCTAAAGACTTATTATGACTTTTTAATTCATTTCTAACAGCCAATCGTTGCTGTTCTTCTGTAAGCCCTTCAAAATTTTCTTCAATTTCTCTTTCTCTTGTCTTTACTGCAAAATATGTTTGTCCTAATGCTATTATTTCCTTTCTAGGATCAGCATTTTGAACTATTAAGTAACATGCATATCTTGAAAGTATTATATCTTGAATTTCCCTTTGAGCACCTGAGCCCAATTCAACCATATTGCTAATGTCAACGAAATGGTCTAAAACTTTAGAACCGCTATTTTCACACGCAACTTTGGCCTTTTTTATAACTGTACTAAAATTTCTCCAATCAGCATATTCTAAAACCTTTTGTAGTTCCCTTCCATACCAAAATTCAATTCCATCGTCTGTTATATGTTTTATGTCTTCAAAAACCTTTTCAGAGTAACTTACTATATTAGACACTTCATATCCCCCTTATAATCCTAACTTCTCCAAATACCCATCCATTTTGTCTTCTATTTCCTTAAGTTCTACTTTTATATTTTTTATATTTTTTGCTACTTCTTCCATATCTACTGGGTCTTCTTCTTCAAATGTATCTACATATCTTGGTATATTTAGATTATAATCATTCTCCACTATTTCATCATAACTTGATACATGAGAATATTTATCTACTTCTTTACAATCTTTATAAACATCTACTATCTTTTCTAAATCCTCTTCTCTTAAGGCATTTTGATTTGATAATTTTTCAAAGTTTCCTTCTCCTGATGCATCTATAAACAATACATCTTTAGTTTTTCTATTCTTTTTAAATACCATTATACAAGCTGGTATTCCTGTTCCATAAAACAATTTTTCTGGCAAACCTATTACTGCATGAAGATAATTTAAATCTATCATTTCTTTCCTAATCCTCTTCTCTGCCGATCCCCTAAACAATACTCCATGAGGTAATATTGTGGCCATTGTTCCATTATCTGTTAAGGAATATATCATATGTTGAACAAATGCCATATCTCCCCTTCCTGCTGGTGGTACTCCCCATTCAAATCTATTGTGTTTATCTAATTCCGGTTTCATTTTAAACTTTTTATCTTCTTCCCCTGCAAATCCTTCTGCCCATTTATCAAGAGAAAATGGAGGATTTGCAACTATCTTTTGAAATTTCATTAGCTTACCATTATTATCTAGATGTAGAGGATTAGAAATTGAATCTCCCCAAGCTATATCAGCATCATCTATTTTATTAAGAAACATATTCATTTTACAAAGGGAATGAGTTTGTCCATTTCTTTCTTGACCATAAACTGCTACTTTTCCACTTTTAACTTTCTTACATGTTCTTATAAGAAGAGATCCTGAACCACAAGTTGGATCATATATTCTGTCATTCTCTTCTGGTTCTACCAGTCTTGCTAATAATTCAGATACCATTGGTGGGGTAAAAAATTCTCCACCCTTTTTACCTGCATCTGATGCAAATTTCTCTATCATATATTGATAAGCATCTCCAATAATATCATCGTCTCCTATGGCTGATATAGACAAATCAAGTTTATTAAAATCTTCTAATAAGTTTCTTAAAACCGTATTTCTTTCTTTTGTAGCTCCTAATACAGATTCACTATTAAAATCTATATTTCTAAATACTCCCCTAAGTTTTTCAGTATTTTTATCTTCTATTTTACCTAATGCCTTGTTTATCATTTCTCCTATATTAGTTTGACTCCTATTTTTATATAGGTTTTCAAAAGTTGCAGATTCATCTAATATAAATCTTTCTCTAGACATTGCTCTTTTTACTCTTTCTTCATTTCCATCATATTTTTCCCTATATCCTTCTAAATGTTCATTGTGCATATCACTTAGATATTTTACAAACAACATTACAAGTATGTAATCCTTATATATACTTGAATCTATTTTACCTCTAAATGTGTCTGCCGCAGACCATAATACTCGATTTATATCTGCTCTACTTGTTGTACTCAAATCAATCTCCTCCTATTTTTTTAAAAGTCTTTCTGTAATTCCATTGAATTGTTTTTTTCTTTCTTTCATAAGTTGTTTCATCAAATCTATTTCTCTTATATATAAATTATAAAAATTTAATATATCCTCTTGCTCTTCTATATTTTTTATTGGTATATCTAATTCCTTAATGACTTTTTGATTGATACTTGGTACCAATGTTCCTGATTGACTTCTCAAGAAATCTCTCTTAACTTTTTCACTATTTAAGTACCAAGCTATATATGCTGGTTTAAATTTCTTAGTTGTTATTCTAAGTTTAACAAAATATGAAGGTATTAATATTCCTTCATCCTTCTTATTTATATATATTGATGTAAAAGGCTCATTAAGTCTAACTAATATATCTCCTTGTTCTGTAAAATAACCTTTATTTAATTTTTCTACGCTTTCAAAGTTAGATAATTCATTAATGTCAATAGAACCATAGTCCCCTACAGCATTTAGAGTAAGAAGTTTATAAGTCTGCTTTACTTCAAATTTAATTGATGCCTTCTTTCTAGTGGTAACAAGACCTGGAGTTATGATAGCTATCTCATCTAATTTCATTTATTTCCCCCTCACTTATAAATTTGTTAAAAAATGTTTTTAAATCATTATGCTTACATAATAAACAATCTTCTGAACTTTGTCAATAATTATTTGTTAAATTTCATTTTTAACCTAGTCCTAACTTGTATTCTATTTATTAAGTAAAAATATTTATATATAAGTTTAATGTTTATAAGCATTTAAATTTAAGTGTTATAATATAGACAAGGATATATCAGTTGTAGGAAAAGGGTTTAAATATTTTGTAGGAGATAATATTGTTATCGGACATAATGCAAACTTTGATATTAATTTTATTTATGACAATTTTTTAAATTATAATATGGGAATCTTTGATAATGATTTTATTGATACGCTAAGATTAGCAGAAATTAAATGAGAAAAGTAATTCTAAAGCTTAAAATATAGATTATGGATGGTGATTATATATATTAAAGATTTTTTATTATAAACTATAAAAAACCACCTATGAAGTCGCCTATAGGTGATTTTGTAAGGAAGGTTTGAAATCAAGTCAATTAATTCCTCTAGTGAAAACTGATTTAGCTGAAAAGTTAGCCT
>CAZMMV010000103.1:0-4627 GCA_964567475.1 uncultured Tissierellaceae bacterium
AATCCAGGAAAGGTTTTTAAAAGAGAAGAATTATTAGATTTAGTTTGGGGATATGGCTATTATGGAGATTATAGAACTGTAGATGTTCATATCAGACGAATAAGAGAAAAGGTAGAGACTGACTCATCAAATAATAAATATATAATGACTAAATGGGGAGTAGGATATTATTTTAACAAATCAGAATTATAGGTATTAAGTTTATACAGATTGATTATAATTTTTATATGGTATATATTAGAAAATAGAAATATTTTGTAAATTTATAAAAGGAGCTAGATTACAATCTAGCTTCTTTTATTTATGGTTAGAATTTATAAAATTAGTACTTAAAAGTTTGAAATTATTTAAAATATGTATGAAATAAATGTAATGTATATATGATGAAGCTTTAGTAACTATAAAAAATACTTGTTAAAAAATAGCTGTAATACTATAATGGAATCAATAGGGGGGATATTGTGGAATTAATAGCAATAAGAGGTGGAGGAGATTTAGCTTCAGGAGTAGCCCATAAATTATTTATGTCCGGATTTAAAGTTGTAATTTTGGAAATAGAAAAACCATCATCTATAAGAAGAACGGTATGTTTTAGTGAAGCAATATATAGGGGAGAAATTATAATCGAAGGAGTTAAGGGAGTATTAGCTGTAGATAAAGAAGAAATAAATAAGATTCTAGAACAAGGTCAAATTCCTGTTTATATAGATGATAAAGCTGATATAATTAAAGAATTAAAACCATTAGCAGTAGTAGATGCTATCTTAGCTAAGAAGAACTTGGGAACTAAAAGAAAAATGGCGCCTATAACCATAGGTGTAGGTCCTGGATTTGAAGCAGGTATAGATGTAGATATGGTAATAGAAAGTAATAGGGGGCATTATTTAGGAAAGATAATATATGAGGGTAAGGCAGAAGAAAACACAGGTATTCCAGGAAATATTATTGGGTATACGGAGGAAAGAGTCCTTAGGTCACCTTGTGAAGGAAGAATTAAAAACTTTTATAATATAGGGGATAGAGTAAGAAAAGGAGATGTAATTTGCCAAGTAGGAGAAGAAAATGTTTTAGCTCAAATTGATGGAGTATTGCGAGGTATGATAAAAGAAGGTTTTTTAGTATATAAAGGCCTTAAGATTGGAGATGTTGATCCTAGAGCTATAGTAGATCATGCTTTTACTATTTCTGATAAAGCTAGGACTATTGCTGGCGGAGTGTTAGAAGCTGTTTTATATAAAAAGGCAAGTTTAAAACAATAAACTCAGAAATCAAAAGTATATAGTTATTTGAAATAAAACTATAATGAAAGAAGGCTTAAAATGATTGAAGATAGAAAGATATTGTCTAAACTCAACGAATTTATTGAAAAAAATATGCCAGTGGCTATGATAACTATTATAAGTATAGATGGTTCTACTCCAAGAGGTGTAGGAAGCACTATGCTAATAGATATAAATGGTAATTTATTAGAAGGTACAATTGGTGGAGGAATCTTAGAGGAAAAGGCAAAAGAAGATGGAATGAAATATATAAAAGAGAATAAGTCGGGAGTTATAGAATATAATCTTGCTAGCTCTAAAAAAGGCAAAAATAATTTACCAATGACTTGTGGTGGAAATGTAAGTATATTTGTAAAGGTTTATTATTCTCAAGAAAACTTAATTATTGCAGGTGCAGGACATGTAGCTGAAAAAATATCAAAAATAGCTAATATAATGGGATATTCTATTACTATTTTAGATAATAGAAAAGAAAGATTAACTTCTAAGTTGTTTCCAAATGTAGATAATCTAATTTTAGGTAATATTGTAGAAAATATAGAAAAGATAAATATAGATAGCAATAGTTTAATTATAATAGTTACTCATGGACATAAATATGATCAGGATGTTTTAGAAGCAGTATTAAGATCAGATGCAAAATATATTGGTATGATAGGTAGTAGTAACAAAATAAGAACTAATTTTAAAAATCTTATGGAAAAAGGATTTACAAAAGAAGAATTATCAAAAGTATATACTCCTATAGGGATAGATATAGGTGGGGAAACTCCAGAGGAAGTAGCTTTATCTATTATGGCAGAAATTCAAGCTGTTAAATATAATAAATCGGCTCCTCACTTGTTCGAAAGTACAATTCGTTTTTAATAAATTGAGGTGAAAATGTTTGAAATTAAGATCTGAATTTCGTATAGAAAAAGATGGAGAAAGAGTATTTGGAAAAGGGCCATTAATATTATTAGAAAAGATAGATGAACTTGGAAGTTTAAATAAGGCATCTAATGATTTACAGATGTCTTATAGTAAGGGATGGTCTATTATAAAGAGAGCTGAGGCCCTGCTAGGTTATGGACTTTTAAATACTTATACAGGAGGGGTTGATGGGGGAGGTTCTTCCTTGACTCCAAAAGCGAGAATGTTGATAAGGTCTTATAAAGATTTTTGCGAAGAGGCAGAAAAGATCTTGGATGAATTATATATTAAATATTTTGGAAATATTTAATATATTTTTATTATCGTTATATTAATAAAAATATAGCGACGAAGGAGGATTTAATGTTGAGATCTAAGTTAAAAAATTTAGCAAGAGAATATAAGTATATATATTTATTTATAATAATATTGATTTTAATGTTTGTAATTTCCTTTTCTATTGGAAGATATCCTCTTTCCATTGGATTATTAATAAAGGTTCTTTTTTCAAAAGTTTTACCTATAGCTAAAACTTGGCCTGAAACAATTGATACCATAGTTTTTAAAATAAGGTTTCCACGTATAATTGCAGCGATACTTGTAGGAGGTTCACTATCAGTATCAGGAGCTGTATATCAGGGAATGTTTAAAAATCCTTTGGTTTCTCCAGATATTTTAGGAGTTTCGTCAGGAGCAGCATTTGGAGCAGCCTTGGCAATATTTGTATCCTTTTCTACCATAGGAATTCAAATCACATCATTTTTGTTTGGGCTGATAGGAGTAGCTTTAGTATATATAATTAGTATAAAGATGAAAGAAGAGCCTGTTATATCTCTTGTAATTACTGGAGTTCTAGTAAGTTCTATATTTACGTCACTTACTTCAGCTATAAAATATGTTGCAGATACAAATGATAAATTACCAACAATAACTTTTTGGCTTATGGGAAGTTTAGCTAATATTACTTCAAGAGATTTAAAATCTATTATTATTCCAATGACGATAGGAATAATTCCTTTATATATTTTGAGATGGAGGCTAAATGTTCTTTCTTTAAGTGAAGATGAGGCAAAAACTTTAGGATTAGATACAGGAAAGGTGAGAATAATAGTAGTAATTTGTTCTACTTTGATGACTGCAGCTGCTGTTTCTATAAGTGGAATGATTGGTTGGATTGGACTTGTAATACCTCATTTAAGTCGGAAGATAGTTGGCCCAGATTATAAAGTATTACTTCCTACTACTATATTATTGGGGAGTATTTATTTATTATTAATTGATAATATTGCAAGATCTGTTACAACTGTGGAAATTCCAATTGGAATATTAACGTCCTTAGTAGGAGCACCATTTTTTATATTTCTATTACTTACCAATAAAAGGAGTTGAAATAGATGTTTAAAGTAAAAAATTTAAGCTGTGGTTATAAGGATAAAACAATTTTAAAAGATGTATCTTTTACAGCCAAGGAAGGAGATATAATTTGTGTTTTAGGTCAAAATGGATCAGGAAAATCTACATTAATAAAAACCATAGTAGGATTGATAGATCCTTTTAAAGGTGAAATACTGTTAAATGGAAAAAATATTAGATCGTGGACATGGAGTAAAAAGGCTAAGATAATAAGTTATATACCCCAAACATTTAACTCTATGTTTCAATATAAGGGTGTAGATATAGTTTTAATGGGAAGGACATCATATATTGGATTTTCTTCTTCACCTTCTAAAGAAGATGAAGAAATTGCAGAGGAGGCCATGAGCAAACTTAATATATTGCATCTTAAAGATAGGATTTATTCACAAATGAGTGGTGGAGAAAGGCAATTGGTGAAAATTGCTCAAGCCTTAGCTCAAGAATCAAAGATAATAATAATGGATGAACCTACTAATAATTTAGATTTTGGAAATCAAGCTATAATGTTAAATCATTTAAAGAAATGTGCAGAAATGGGAATAATAATTATAATGGCTACTCATTTTCCTGAACAGGCTTTAACTTATGGAACTAAGGCACTTTTAGTAAGGGATCATAAAGTAGTTGAGATTGATAATCCAAATGAAAGTTTAACAGAAGTTGAGCTTGGAAAATTATATGATGTAGAAGTGAGGCTTGTAGAAGTTAACTTAGATAATAATAAAAGAAAAGTATGTTTAACGTTATTTTAAAGGAGAGATACAAATTGAAAAAGAAGATTATTTCTTTACTTATTGTTATTAGTATAATTATGTCATTAGTAGTAGGATGTACTAAGAAATCAAATGATACAAAATTAAATGTTGATGAAGTTGGAGAAAATCTTGTTCAGGATGCAGAAAATAAATTAATAGATATGGCAGGTAGAGAAGTTATATTACCTAAAAAAATAGAAAAGGTATTTTCTACTGGAGCTGTAGGTACTATACTTTTATATTCTTTAGATCCTGATAAAATGG
>CAZMMV010000104.1:0-4311 GCA_964567475.1 uncultured Tissierellaceae bacterium
AAAGCTTTCCCAAGAGACCATAGGTCCATTGGCAAGAGAGCGACTGCTGAAGCAGCAATTCTGATGACGAATTGTGGTTTGAAGGACAAATAAGACCTATCAACCGCAACATATAGTGGTTTGAGGATGAAATTTGGGTCAAAAATCGGTGAAAAACACCGTTTTTTGACCCTGTTTTATGGGTATTTTATAGATGACATAGAGTAATTTTTAAGATGATACCATAAAATATAAATTGTATATAGAAAAATTCAAGACATTAAGATATGATGTTGGTATCTTTTTTGCAAAGGGTAAATTTTAATATGGAAATGGTTCTTTCAAATGTTACTTAATTTAAGTATTGTACCTATATGTACGTTTTTGTATAATACTTATAAACAAATAACGGGGGAAATTATAAAATTATTATTGACAACTGCGACAAGATGTAGTGCTATTTATGTACGACAACTTGTCGCAGTAATAATGGGGGTGAACACCATGAAGAATTTGGGAAAGTTATCGGAAACAGAAATGGAAGTGATGCAGGAAATATGGAAAATAAAAGAACCTGTAACTGTTGCACAGCTTATGGATGTTTTCAAAAATAAAGATTGGAAAACTTCGACCTTGTCAACCATAATGCAACGCTTGATTAATAAAGGGTTCTTAACAAAATCTATGGATGGGAAAGTAAATTTTTACTATGTTACTCTTACATTAGATGAATACAAGAAATATGAGTCAGTGGAATTTTTAAATCGTCTATATGATGGAAATATTAAAAATTTTATAGCAGCTATCGTTGAAGATAAAGGGTTAAGTAAAGATGATATTGATGAGCTTAAAGATTGGTTTGTTGATCAGGCTGGTGAGAAATGATGAGCTTTTTATCTTCTATAATTATTGCTTCTTTGGTAGGAACAATTCTTTGGATTATCAAAAATGTTTTCAAACCAATTACACAAAAGCTATTTTCACAGGCTTGGCATTATTATACAAGTTTAATACCTATATTTTTCTTTCTAGGGGGTACTAAAGTTATCAAGGAACTGATAGATTTGATAAGTCATATACTTAATAACAGAAGTATGGGTTTGATAAAACAATCAAAGAATTTAAATCCTATGGATCAATTGCTTACTATGATACCTCAGTCCGAAAAGATAGCTCCAATAATGCCATGGATAATTCTTATTTGGGCAACTGGTATGATAATCTTTCTTATGCTAAATATAAAAAGGTATGTTAATTTTAGATACTTTATATTGCAAAACCACAGGATTTACAATACGGAACATAGTAATGCACAAATAATCATAAGTAGCAATGCTACAACACCAATGGTAATGGGATTTTTTAACCCTATTGTGGTACTACCAAATGTTCAATTTAAGGATAAAGAACTTATTATGATTTTGTCCCATGAACTTGTCCATATAAAACGAGGTGACTTACTTATAAAGTTGGTGATTATGATAACAAAAACAGTACATTGGTTTAATCCACTAATTTATCATCTTAGCAAGCAGATAAATAATTACTGTGAACTTTCATGTGATGAAAAAGTTGTAAAAAAGATGGATGTAGAAAGCCGAAGGGGTTATGGTGAGATGATATTATCAGTATTGGATCACGGAGTTAAGAAAAGAACTAATATTGGTGATGATTATGTAATTAATTTTTGTAGTAACAAAAATAATATAAAAAGGAGGTTGTTGAATATTATGAATGTAAACAAAATGAAAAAATCAATGATTATCCTATCTATCTTTGCATCAGTTTTATTAATTGGAATAGGTGCTTATGCTGCCTATGATTATGAATCTCAGGTGCCAGAAACAAGCAAATTTCATAAGGAGGTTTATGATGATTTGGATATTAAGATAATGGAAAGCAACAAATCAAATGAATTTACTCTTGAAGTTGATGTTCCACATACAATGAAATATCAAGATCCATATGCAGAGCCTCCATTGGATATTGACATAGAACCTGGCAAGCAAACTCTAACAGGGGACGAAGCAGATATATATTTAAAATATAGAAAATCAAAATAAGATTGATTTGATACTTCTAAAGTAGATAGCCTAATTAATAAAAAAGACTATCTACTTGGAGGTGTTATCTATGTTGCTTGTTGGTATTTATAGATTTAAGTGAAGCAAAACTAATGCTGTTAAGAACTCAAATATAAGGTGTACTATGAATAGAGTAATAAAAAAGATTACTATCCTGGGCATTATTGCAATAGTATTAGTTTTAATTGTAAGTAGAAACAATAAATCTTTAAAGAGTCCTAATCCTGAGTAATTAAGTAGTATAATATTAGTTAAAGATATAGATGAGGCTGGTATTCAAAAGACTACTATTGATAAACAATTAGATATATATAGTTTCCTAAATATATCTAATAATGCTAAGAAAATAGGTGAAAAAGTTAATTTGCAGTTTCTAAATAAAACAAAACTTACACTATTTCTTTATAAATTTAAGTTATCTGCAGAATATGACCTGATGTATTGGCATAAATTAGAGAAATACACCTTGGATGCTGAAGTCTATAAAACTTTAAGACACCTAAATCATTCCTATCAGCATTATATGGATTTGAGAATTAGTCAAATGAAATTTTTAGACCATTTAATTGACCAAGTGTTTCTAGGCCTAAAAAAGCTCCTACCCCATAGATCGGGGGACTTTAAAAAAGACAAACTTCTAGATTTTTAGAAATCTGGTGGCATAAGAACCTAGTATTAGCAGAAACTGAAACAGAATTTATCAAGAACTTCCAAAATGGGCAAAAGCAAAGAGATACCATCCCAGTACCAAAAAGGTAGCATAAATAATTTTTATTAATCTCAAAATATAAAAAGCCGAATCAAGGTCGGCTTATTTGTTGTGGATAATTTTAATATTCATAAACAAGATAAACTTCTAAAATTTTATCTTGACTTTTGTTAGCAGGTTTTTATGTCTAAAAACAGAAAGAAAGGGTTGAGAAAAATGTCAAAATTATTTATGAATGGCACACCCTTGGAAGGAATAGAGCAACTGGCCGTAGAATGCATCCAATCAGCCTTCGCTATCGCTCGTCTTCTTGGACATTCATGACATGAGACCTACCGCTTTTTATTTACTGCAGATGAAAGATCACTAGGGAATATGTAGCTAAGTATAAAGAACATGCAAGTGGTGAAGCCCTGGGGTTTATTAAAACAGAAAAATTAGGGAGGGAGTATCATTTACTGTAAGAAGTCAATTTTACCACCTATTCATGAGCGTTAAAGTAAAAAATATGTTGACAGTAACAAATACCTAGAATATCCTAGTAGTAAGGGTATATGTTATTAAATAGCAAAGAAGGAGTTTTAGATTATGAGGATACTATCTATAAAAAAACTATCGGAGACCGTAACAAAATTAAGAGAAGAAAAGGGCTATACCCAAGAAAAGCTTGGTAATTTAACTAGCATAAGTAGAACAATAATAGATAGGATTGAGCGAGTAGACTTCATACCTTCAATATTACAACTTGAAGAATTAGCGGAGGTTCTAGAATTTGATATAGTAGATATGTTTATTTGCAAAGAAGGGATTAATTCATTACATACATTTAGATCTGGAGGATTAAATAAAGTTGAAGAAAATGGAATTGAGCAGCTTCTGAAAATGATGAGTTCCTTAAGGCAACAGATAATGTTAAGGAGAAAATTTGAACTAGCAGAACAAATCTCAAAGGAAATAATAAGATAATTTTTAATTTTCATGAATACAGTGGAATTGAAAAAGTGGAAAGGGGGATATAATTGGATATAAATCAAAAAGGTGAAATTCTTATTTATCAAACTGAAAAGGGCGAAACTAAAATTGATGTCTATATGGAGGAAGAGACTATATGGCTTAGTCGTGTTAACATAGCACAACTTTATGGAACATCACCTCAAAATATTACTATGCATATAAAAAATATATATGAAGAAGGAGAATTAGAAGAAGATTCAACTAGTAAGAATTACTTACTAGTTCAAGATGAGGGTGGTCGTGATGTTGCTAGGAGTACAAAATTCTATAATCTTGATATGATTCTAGCTATAGGTTATAGGGTTCGCTCCAATGTTGGAGTTCAGTTTCGTAAATGGACAAGCAAGGTTCTTAAAGAATATATGCAAAAAGGATTCGTAATGGATGATGAAAGGTTAAAGAATCCTAAAAAATTCGGTGATGACTATTTTGACGAACTATTAGAAAGAATACGTGATATTAGGGCATCGGAAAAAAGATTTTATCAGAAGATTAAGGATATCTATAGTTTATCTGTAGATTACA
>CAZMMV010000105.1:0-4209 GCA_964567475.1 uncultured Tissierellaceae bacterium
AGTTAAAAAGCCCAATTTCCATTTTTAAATATTTGTATTTTTTCTCCGTTTTCAGTTTCTCCAACTATATTCATATCCTTAGAGCCAATCATAAAGTCAACATGGGTTAAAGAATTGTTTACTCCATGAGCTTCAAGCTCTTCATCAGACATCTTTGCTCCACCTTCAATATTAGTAGGATAGGCCTTGCCAAAGGCAAAGTGACAACTAGCATTTTCATCAAACAAGGTATTTTTAAATATTATATTTGATTTAGATATAGGAGATTCATAAGGAACTAGGGCAACTTCACCTAAATAATTAGCTCCCTCATCTATATCAAATAAATCCTTAAGAACTTCTTTACCTATTTTAGCATCATAGTCAGCTATCTTACCATCTTTAAAAGTAAGTTTGAATTCATCAATTAATTTACCAGCATAATTTAATGGTTTAGTGCTGTGTACTACACCATTTACTCCGTATTTGTGTGGCATAGTAAATACTTCTTCTGTAGGCATATTAGCTACAAAATAAGTTCCTTTAGAATCATAAGAACCACCAGATGCCCAAATATGACCCTTTGGAAGCTCTACAGTTAAGTCAGTTCCATTAGATGAACTGTAGTGTAGGGTTTTGAAAGCTTTTTCATTTAAAAACTTATTTTTTTCCATTAAAGTATCTATATGTTCTTCCCATGCTTTAATAGGATCTTCTAAATTCATTCTGGTAGCATTGAATATAGCTTCCCAAAGTTTGTCATAAGCTTGGTCTTCAGATAAGTCAGGGAAGACCCTTTTTGCCCAGGATACAGTAGGTATAGAAACTACACACCAAGAATTAATATCATTCATAGTATATTTTCTAAACTCTTTTAATCCTAAAGAAGAGGATTTATTACTTGCAGCTATTTTCTTAGGATCCATTTCTTTTAATAGTTCAGGATCTTGTGCATGTATAGAAAGAAAACCTGCTCCTTTTTCTGCATAGTACTCTAAACTATCAGCATGCCATTTAGGAAAGTTTTCAAATATTTCCATAGGAGCATTTTCATACTTTAGTTTTGTAAGTACTTCGTCATTCCAATTTATATGAACTTCACTAGCACCTAATTCATAGGCATGTTTAGCAACAAGCCTTACAAAATCAGCACCTTCAATAGGAGAATTAATCACTAAGGGTTCTCCTTTTTGTAGATTTATACCTACTTCTACGCATAGTCTTGCATAATCATTTAACATATTTTTGAATTTCTTCAAATAATCACCTCATATTAAGTATTTAGTTATAGTCTATAGGATATACAAAAAAATGTAAATAAAAATAAAAATATATGACAATAAAGAAAAAAACAACTCCGAAGAGTTGTTTTTACATATGAATAGGTTGATCCACGGCAGCAAAAGCTGCTTCCATTACTATTTCAGAAGTAGTGGGATGAGGATGAATTGCTTTTGCAATATCATCAACTTTAGCACCTAATTGCATAGCTATTATAGCTTCTGAAATCATATCAGTGGCATGGCCTGCCATTATATGAACACCTAATACTTTACCATCTTTATTATCAGAAATAATTTTAGCAAAACCTACTGTTTCACCTTCAGCTAAGGCCTTGCCATTAGCAGCCAGTGGAAACTTGCTAACATTTACATCATAGCCATTTTCCTTGGCTTCTTCATCAGTCATACCAACACTGGCTAGTTCTGGAAATGTATATATACAGGCAGGAACTATATCATAGTTCATAGTAGTATCTTTGCCCATTATATTTTCAGCAGCCACAATACCCTCTGCACTAGCTACGTGTGCTAAGGCATGTTTGCCATTTAAATCACCAATTGCATAAACTCCATCTATATTTGTCTTTAAACAATCATCAGTTTTGACAAATCCCTTTTCATCTAGTTCTAAATCTAAAGACTCAAGTCCACTTAGATTAGCTTTGAGGCCTAGGGATACTAGATATTTGTCACCAGTAAATGTTTTCTCTTTCTTTTTATGTTCTATTACTATTTCTTCTTCAGTAATAGACTTAAGACTAGTACCTGTGATTACATTGATACCGTCTTTTTTAAGTTGTCTTTGTAGAGTTTTACCCATTTCCTTTTCTGTGCTTGAAAGAATTTGTTTTGATCTTTGTATTAAAGTAACCTTTGAACCAATAGCATTAAATATAGTGGCAAATTCAACAGCAATAACTCCACCACCTATAACTACTAATTCCTCTGGTATTTTATCTAGTTCAAAAGTAGCCTTACTATTTAAGATTTTACCAGTCTTAAGAGTTTCCTCTAAGCCTGAAATAGGCGGCATATATTCTTTTGCTCCAGTTGCCAATATCAGATTTTTTCCTGTTATAGTTTCTCCATTGACTTCAACTTCATTCTTATTTTTTACAGTAGCCCAACCATCGTAAAGGTCGATTTTGTGCTTTTTGAAAAGACTATTTATTCCAGTTACTAATCTCTTTACTACACTGTTCTTCCTATCAATTAGTTTAGTCCAATCAACAGAAGTATTCTTTTCATCAATGCCTAAGATGCCAAATTCTTCACTTCTTTTAATATCCGTAAAAAGTTTTGCAGTTCTTATTAATGTTTTAGTAGGAATACAACCCCAGTTAAGACATACACCACCAAGATTACCATCCTCAACAACAGCAACCTTAGCTCCTAGTTGAGCCGCCTTAATAGCAGCTACATATCCACCAGGTCCTCCACCAATTACAATAACATCATAATTCAAAACATCATCTCCTCTCTATATTTTCAATAATAACACTTATAGGTCATATAGTAAATCCTTTGTTATATTTATATAAATATAGCTTTAATTTCTAGGAATTCTTCCAAGCCATATGTGCCACCTTCACGGCCTATTCCAGAATGTTTATATCCGCCAAAGGGAGCTCTATAAACAGAAGAACCAGTATTGACAGTTACTTGTCCTGCTTTAATTTTTCCTGCAAAATCCATAGCTGCTTTATCTTCCCCAAATACTGCAGAAGATAGACCATAGACTGTATCATTTGCTATATCAAGAGCTTCTTCTACACTATCATAAGGAATCACACATAATACTGGGCCAAATATTTCACTTTGAGCAATCTCCATACTGTTATCAACATCTGTAAAAACAGTAGCTTCTACATAATAGCCCTTAGATTCATTAGGAACACCACCTACTAAGAGTTTTGCACCTTCTTCTAATCCTTTTTCAATAAAATATTTTACCTTATCAAATTGTTTTTTTGATGAAAGAGGACCTATCTTTGTATTAGGATCCATAGGATCGCCTACATTGTAATTTTTAGTCATGTCTATTATCAATTTTTCGATTTCTTCCTTTTTATCTCTAGGAACCAAAAGTCTACTAAAAGCACTACAAGATTGACCAGTATTTCCATAAATACTGTTTAATGTTTTTTTAAGTGCAAGATTATAATCAGCACCTTTTAAAATAACAGATGGAGATTTTCCACCTAGCTCAAGAGCAATTTTCTTTACACTTTCTAATGCTAGCTTTGAAACTTGTCGACCACCTTCTGTAGAACCAGTGAATGATATCATATCTACATCTTTGTGAGATGCCAATATATTACCAACTTCAGAACCACGACCTGGCAACAAGTTGAAAACACCCTTTGGCAGTCCAGCGCGATCTATGGCCTCAGTCAATTTATATGCAGATATTGGAGTGTTTTGACTAGGCTTTAATACAATAGTATTTCCAGCTAATAATGCTGGAGATAATTTTTTCAAGATTTGTCCTAATGGATAATTCCAAGGAGTCAAGGCTCCTACAACCCCCACAGCTTCCCTTCGAACAATATAACCGTCATATTTTGTTTCGAAATCATAATTTTTTGCTATAGAAATAAAATGTTCTATTTCTTTTAGATAAGGTACAACATGAGCCCTATTTGCAGCTTTTAAAGTACAACCTAATTCAAGTGAAATAGCCTCAGACATTTCATCTTTTATTTTATTTAATTCATCTAAAATCTTTTCAAGAAAAGCAATTCTTTCATCTAAAGATCTTGTTTCCCAAGATTTAAAAGCTTCTTTAGCAGCTTTCACAGCAGAATCTATATCTTTCTTATTAGAAGCCGGAACACTTCCTATTATTTCCTTGTTTGCTGGGTTTTCTACCTCGATGGTATCCTTACTAAAGGACTTAACCCAATTGCCATTAATATATATTTTATCATAATTCATATAAAAACCT
>CAZMMV010000106.1:0-1155 GCA_964567475.1 uncultured Tissierellaceae bacterium
TCATCAGAATTGCTTTCTCGGCCGTAAAATGTTCCCAATCAACCTTCACTACCCCCACTTTTTGGACATTCCTGACATGGGACGTTACCTCTACTTTTAGCCCTGACAACTAAACTCTGACAATTGAGTCCAAATCAAAATAAGTGTTTCTCCTTCTAAATGGTGAAGGGCTTTGGATTTGAAGTTTAAGTTTATCAAAATCATTTATTCTTTTAAGATGGTAATATGGTCTATCAAATTGTAGTCTTTCATCCCTTATCCATTTAGGAATATCAAGCTCATGTATTTGTAAATAATAATCAATTAAACCCGATACCTTAGTTAAGTATCTTATTTCATCATCTGTGCATAAATCTAAATTTACATATTGCTTTTTTAAACTATATATAAATTTAGAATCCTTATACTTTAAGAATTCTAGTAATTGATTTATACTTGTATCTCTATCTGAATAATTAAATAATTCTTCTAGATACTTATTTCCAATCATAACCTAAATCCTCCCCTAAATATTTTATAAATCTAATCTGCCTTTCACCAATTAGCGTTAGAGGTAAATACTTTTCAACAACATTTAATAATTCCTCTCTAGTCCTTATATCTAAATCTCTGCATAATATAAATGCATCTATAAAATCCTTCGCAGGTTCTGCCCTTGCCGCCAATATTTTCATCGCCAATAACTGTTCAGCTTTAGGTCTTAGGATTTTAAGGTTTGAATATACTTTATATGTTTCTTTATCTTCCTTTATAATTGATTTTAATGGTTCTTTTATTTCTTCATTTATCCAGTTTTCCGGAAGATTAAATGTGAACCTTGTCATCCCTAATATGTTGTCTAATAGCTTTTGATTAACTTCACTAAATACACAATCTATATCCTTAGTAGCAGGTCTATTATCATAAACCATTGTCATCACTGTCCAACCGTAAATAGTTATTTCCAGTTGTAATTGATTTGCCTTCAGCATTTCATTAAGATAATCAAATATCTGGATTAGCCTGTCTTTATCCATAAGCATATCATTATTAGATTGATCCATATCTTATTCCTCCTATCTTGGAATATTCAGCTAACTTCTATATTAATTATATCATATATGCATCTATATAAAACATTGCATATTATCTTTCAATATAAAAAGTTCTTAGCAG
>CAZMMV010000106.1:1255-4067 GCA_964567475.1 uncultured Tissierellaceae bacterium
TCAAAAAGAACATATACAAAAGAATTTAAGGATTCTATCCTTAAAAGATTAGATTTCCCAACAAATGAAAAAAACATTAGATGAAACTGCAACATTGTAGTATTAAGAAAAAGGTCTCAAGCGATTTGGGGGATGAAGAGGAAGGATTACTGAAAAAAGCCTAGAATAAACACTCCTATAGTTATCATTATAATAGTCAAGTATTGATTTTTATTCAATCTTTCCTTTAACCATATCCTACCGAAAATTACAGCTACAATTCCGTCTATAGACATTAAAGGGGCTGCAACTATCGAGTTACCAGTCAATGCATAAACATAAAAAAATTGTCCGGCAGTTTCATAAATCCCACCTAATATATTGAACCTTTCTTCTTTAAGTTTATATCTCTGTTTTTTTATAACTATTAAATAAAATAAAGATATTAAAGCAATCGCAAAAAATGTAAGTTCAAATGAGATTAGTGCTTCTTCTGGTGTAAGCATATTACTTAAATATACATCATCTAAAAATGTGGCAAAAGCATCTACTACAGCGTAAATTATAGGAAATATAAGGGCCACTGCTCCCAGATTAAGCTCTTTATCTTCTATTTTAAAATTTTTCTTTTTATTCTGACGCCCTTCAAGTATTATCAATAGAATAAGACCAACTGTTATAAAGCTTACTGCTAAAAGTTGGATACTTGTCATTCTTTTACCCAATACTATAAAAGATAAAATACCTGCCATTGCCCCAGAAGTACTCGCTACAGGTGAACCTACAGAAATTGGTAAATATCTATATCCATAAAAGTCAATTCCCATAGATAGTATGTATAAAAAAGATACAGGAAAATATATAAAACTAGTCCTCATACTATAGTTAAAGTCCAATTTATATAATTCTACAAAAGCTTGTAGTCCCATAATAATACCAATCATAATCAATATCCTTAAATGACCATATTTATCTTCTGGATCAGTTCCTCTCTTAAAAGATACATCCGATAAACCCCAAAACAATGTTGCCAATAATGCTAAAGCAAACCAAGTTAATTCCATAATTCTTCTCCTTTGTTTTATAATATAATATACACCAATTCTAGGAACCTCTCATAGTATTGAATTTAAAAAAGATATGTCTATTATTGTTTCTTTGCAAATAATAGATGGTGATATTGAGCAAGCCCATATTTTTGATGTCAATAGAAGAGATACGATTAAAACCATGGCTATTGTTTTTGTATCAGTACTAATTATTTTTGGTGGCTTTAAAGGACTACTTTCAGTTTTATCTTTATTGCTTACTTTTTTATTAATTATATTTTTACTAATACCGCTAATAATAAACCAAGTCAATCCCATATTAGCTACCGTTTTAGTCTCTTCAATTTCTATACTAATAAATTTTATATTAATCAATGGTTTCACCAAAAAAGTTTTTGTGCAATTATAAGCACCATTGGTGGGACAATAATAGCAGGGGTATTTGCTCTTTATTTTGGAAACTTAATGGCTCTCACAGGTCTTTGTGATGATAATGTTAAAACCCTTGTGACACATACCAATGTGATTATAAATTATAAGGGCCTACTCTTTAGCGGAATGATTTTAGGATCTATGGGGGCTGTAATGGATATAGGAATGTCTATTACTTCTTTTATTTTTGAAATAAAAGAAAAGAAACCGAATATATCTTCTATATCCCTATTTAAATCTGGAATAAATGTAGGAAAAGATATCATGTCTACAATGACAAATACTCTAATTCTGGCTTATGCTGGTGCATCCTTGCCCTTATTTTTATATTTTTCTAATATGGATGCCTCTTTCATAGGTGTGATAATATGGAATTTATAAAAGCTTAAAATCTGTTAATTATACCCCTTTTTGACCCAGATTTTACTCTCAAGCTACTATATGTTGTGGTCAATCCCTACTATTCCCTATCTAAACCACAATACGTCATCAAAATTGCTGATTCAGCAGTCGGTTTCTTGCCAATGGACCTATGGTCTCTTGGGAAAGCTTTCCACAACAAGTACATCTACTTCTTCAGTCATCTCATTTCTTCACAAGCAGTGTTACGCACTCCACATGCCTTGAGAGGTCAATAAAGATGTCGTAGAAAGATGGCATCCCCTTGGTGGAATAGTATATTTCTAAAAATTAATTTCAAATTGTAAAAAACAAAACCCTCAAATATAATATTCTTTTAAAGGCTTTGTTCATTATAATCTACCTTTCTATGATTATTCCCAGTCTTTTATATTGTATTTACTCAAAAGAGTCCTTGCTAACTTTATACCTTCATCAGTTATTGCAACAGACTTGGAACGATAACTTCCCTGCCTTATATAATCGTCCTCATCTAATTCATTAATTATTCGAAAATCATATCCTTTCCAACTCATATCCATACTAGAACTAAAACGGTTATCTTCATTAAATCTTGATAGATACATTAGAACCATTGTTAATTCTTTCATTGCCTTTTCAGGAGTTGTTTTATCCATTTTAGAATCCTGGTTTCTAAAATCATACTAAATAGTGTCAGCATGATTTTTCACTTACTATTAAGTGGTAGCGTGACAGGATTCAGCTACTAGAGTATAGCCCTTTGACTATAAATCTCATTGCCTTATCTACATTTAGTAAATAAGTACTGCAAGATTAAAGGTGTTACCTTTCTCTATTTTTATATCTGAATTGTTAAAGGCTTTTCCTTCTAGGTGTCCTTTAACAAGATATATCTTGTTAGGCTATATCTAGTATCTTTTTCCTATTCTTTTGCCACAAACCAGGTGTTTCACCACCTTTATTTTTTATTT
>CAZMMV010000107.1:0-4042 GCA_964567475.1 uncultured Tissierellaceae bacterium
TAGATCTTTTTTGACCTATAGCTACATAAATACAAATAACATCTTCAGACTTTTGATTCAATATTGTATCTATTGCAATTGCAGTCTTACCTGTCTGTCTATCTCCTATAATAAGCTCCCTTTGTCCCCTACCTATGGGAACAATGGAGTCTATTGCTTTTATTCCAGTTTGTATTGGTTGATCAACACTTTTCCTTGTAATTACACCTGGTGCTATTTTTTCAATAGGACTAAATTTATCTGTATCTATTGGTCCCTTGCCATCGATAGGTTGACCTAAAGCATTTACAACTCTTCCCATCATAGCTTCTCCTACTGGAACTTCTACAATTCTACCAGTGCTTTTTACAGTGTCTCCCTCTTTTATATTTATATCACTACCCAAAAGAACACAACCAACATTGTCCTCCTCTAAGTTAAGTGCCATACCATAAACCTCTCCTGGAAATTCGATAAGTTCGCCAGACATACAAGCTTCTAAGCCATGTATCCTAGCTATACCGTCACCAACTTCAATAACACTACCAACATCTATCATATCTAAATCTTTTTCATATTTTTTAATTTGTTCCTTAATAATGGAACCTATTTCTTCTGGTCTTAACTCCATTTTCTCACCTCACTTTTAACTAATTAGTTGCCCCAAGTATTAGCCTACTCATGGACTCTAGTTGTCCCTTAAGCGTACCATCTATAACCTTGTCTTCAATCTTTAAGAGTACTCCACCAAAAACTGACTTATCAACTTCATTACTTAGTTCAATTGTTTTATTTAGCTTGTTTCCTAATACTTCAATAAGTCTATTTTTTGATTTTTCTTCCATGGCTACTGCTGATATGGCAACAACCTTAACTATGTTTTTATGTTCATTATATAATGCTTTATACTTTTCAATCATCTCTAAAATATGTGCTTCCCTTCTTTTGTCAATAAGGATATATATAAAATTAACTACTTCTAAGCTTAGTTTGTTTTTAAATATCTTATCGATTAAATCCTTTTTCTCATTCTTTTTTATTCTTGGATGACTTAAAATCTTCATTAAATCCTTTTCTTTTTCCAATACAACTTTTAAAAAATCTAATTCCTCATTAAAAACCTCTATTTTATCTAACTCTAAACCTGCTTCAAATAGAGCTAAAGCATATCTCTTACTAACTAACTCTGCCATTTTGAACTACCTACCTCATCAATAAATTTATTGATTAAGTTCTTTTGTTTATCCATGCTTACTTGTTCTTCCATAATCTTAGAAGCAATTAATATTCCTATTTCTGCAGCTTCTGTTTTTATATCTTGAAGAGCAGCATCTCTCTCCCGCTCAATTTCTCTTCTAGCATGTGCTACTATATTATTAGCATCTTCCTTTGCTTCAGATACAATACCTACTCTTATTTCTTCACCACGTTTTCTTGCACCTTCAATAATCTCTTGACTTTCCTTTTTAGCAAGATCTATTTTAGATTCATAGTCTGACTTTAAAGTTTTAGCTTCTTCTTTTAGTAGCTTTGCTCCGTCAAGATCTTTTTGGATACCTTCTTTTCTTTCCTCTAACATCTTAGTAACTGGTGCATGTAAGAAATGTCTAAGTAGTAAATAGAGTAATAGTAAAGCCACTAAAGATAAGACCACAGATGATCCTATGGGTAAGGGTCTAACTACTATATCCATAAACTAAACCTCCTTTGCTCTTTGCCCTAAGGCTTTTAATTAATCTTAAAGAGCTCCTAATAATGGTCTAACGAATAGTAATATAATAGCTATAACTAATCCGTATATACCAGTAGTCTCAGCTACTGCTTGACCTAAAAGCATTGTTCTTGTAATATCTGCTTGAGCTTCTGGTTGTCTTCCTACTGCTGCTGCTGCTTGACCTGCAGCATTACCTTGACCTATACCAGCACCTATACCTGCTATCATTGCTAAACCTGCACCTATAGCTGAACATCCTAATACAAAAGCTTCACTTGTTATTCCTTCTAACATTTTTTTTCCTCCTTCCAAATTTTAAAAAACTTATTCTGTTGCTCCTTCAATAAATATCATAGATAACATTATAAAGATAAATGTTTGTAACAAACCAGAAAATATATCAAAATATGCATGTAATGGTAATGCTACAACTGGAGCAAAATATCCTAATGCCTGATAAAGTAATGCCAAAATTATTCCACCACTCATTATATTTCCGAAAAGACGGAATGATAGTGAAACAGGGTTTGCTAATTCCCCTATAATATTTAGGGGTGCTAAAAGTGGCATGGGATCTCCAAAACTCTTAAGATACCCACCTATGCCACCATTGTTTTTAAATGTCCAAAACTGAGTTAAAACAAAGGTGACCAATGCCAACGCCAGTGTAACAGAATAGTCTGACGTAGGGGGAGTAAGTCCTACTAATCCCAATAAGTTAGCTACTGCTAAAAACAATGCTAGAGTCAAAATATAAGGTCCAAATCTCTTTATATTTTGTTTACCCATAGTAGATCCAACTAAGTTGTCAACTGATTCTATTAACAATTCTACAACATTTAGGAAGTTAGATGGAACTTCATTTGCTTTAGCCTTTTTAATCTTATTATTTACTATAAAGGCAAATATAACTAACACAATAGCAACAAACCACATATTAACTATTGTATCTGGTATGAGAATTTCCCCTCCAGCAAACTTTATTAATATTTCCAAAGATATCACTCCTTTCAAATTCATATATTAGTATATCTTTTATATTGTTTCCTAAATGCAATTTATAATTAATTGTCATTAATTATCTGTGAAAGTTCTTATCAAATATAGTAGAAGCTATAATCACAAATTTAACTGTTAATAGCCCTCCTAGAGTCGATAATAAATTTAAGTATTCTGCCTTTGCAGCTACTAATAGAACTACAAAATAAATTATATAACGTATGAAATAATGAAATGTTGAATATGCCATTGCTCTACTAGGCGACATATTTGTTGCCTTACTTATAGTATTATCTAGCAATTTTAAACTCAATATACTTATTATAGAACCAAATATTAGACCAAGCACAATAGCTTTAGCTTCCCCAAAGGCAAAAATAAAAATTCCAGAAAGCAATAATACCAATATTACAACTCTTTTACCTATATTAATTATAAGATCATTATTCATATATTCACTTCCTTTTATTATTTTTGCTTTCAGCTAGTTTGAAAATATTCAAAAATCCTGCAGCGGCACCAATTATAATAAAAAGAATAGCAAAAAATCCATTTGTACCTATTCTCCTATCTACAAACTGACCTATATATACCCCTAATAATATAGGTGTAACAATAGAAATCCCAACTTGAGATATTAATACTAAATTTTTAAGTGCATCTTTATTATTATTTTCATTTTTCATTACTTCACCTCAAAATCTATATCAGTGAAAATCATAACATAACAATTCCGTTAACCCCTATATTCAATATTCTTTATATTTATAATTTTAATACTAAATTAAATTATATATTTTTTCGCCAATTTTTGCAAGCATTTTAAAAAATCATAAAGACAAAAATAGCCCTGAAACAGGGCTATTTATACTAAGGGCTATTTCACGTTAAATTTTATAGTAATAAAAATGCTAAAGAAATAATTATACCGGAATAGAATAATAACATTATACAATATCCCATAATATCTCTTGCACCAAGCCCTGCAATTCCTAAGGCTGGTAATGCCCAGAATGGTTGAATCATATTAGTCCAAGCATCTCCCCATGATATTGCTAAGGCAGTTTTTGCTGCATCTACTCCTAATTCAGCTCCAGCTGGCATCATAATAGGCGCTTGCACTGCCCATTGTCCCCCACCTGAAGGTACAAAGAAGTTAACTATACCTGCACTAAAGAATGAAAACAATGGGAATGTCCTAACTGTTGATATACCTACAAACCAAGTAGATATATTTTGAGCTAAACTTGTTCCACTTTCTGGTGCTCCTGTCATCATACCCATAATTCCTGCATAAAATGGAAATTGAAGTATAATTCCAGATGCTGTTTTAGTTGCTTCTCCTATTGC
>CAZMMV010000108.1:0-3966 GCA_964567475.1 uncultured Tissierellaceae bacterium
TTTAGATGGATCAAATTCATATTTCATTCCAGCTACATGAGGAAATCCTCCTGCTAGGTCTGGATAAGACTGTATACCATGTTCTAAAGCTTCTACTATTTCTGCACCTGTTACTTCTATTGATGATAAGAAGTTTGTAAATGGAAAAGCTTCTAATGCATCTCCTACAGTTATATCACCTGCTGAGATTGAAGCTCTTATTCCACCACCATTTGTAAGGGCTACATCTGAGCCTGAAGCATATAACATAGCATCAGTTATAAGATTCCCTAATGTTGATTCGCCAGCTCTAACAACTTCTCTTTCGCCAACTAAATCAACCTTAGATTTACCTATTACTTCTTCTTTAGTAATTTTGTTAACTTTAAGCATTTCCTCAATTACAGCTTCTACTTCTTCATCTGCTTTTAATTCTGCTGCTTCTTCCACTGTGAATAAGGAAGCTTTTTTATCTGTTTTTCCTTCTTCTAATTTCACTTCTACAACACCTATATTACTCAAATAAGAGCCTGTTTGAACCAATAGAGTGTCCCCTATTAATTCTCCATTTTCTAGTGTAGTATGACTATGTCCATCTACTATTATATCTATACCTTCTACCTCTTTAGCTATATCTCTACTAGTTACATCACTTTCTCCATCTACACCAACATGAGTCAATGCAATTATTAAATCTACTTCTTCTTTTTGTAAATCTTCTACTGCCTTCTTAGAAGCTTCAATATAATCCGTAAACTCTATTCCCTTAGTATTGTCTGGATGAGACTTTACCTTAGTTTCTTCTGTTGCAATCCCAAATATACCTAGCTTAAATCCTTCGTATTCTTTAATAACATAGGCATCAAAATCTGTTGCACCATCAGCTTCATGAACTACATTAGCTGCAACAATTGGGAAATCCGCCATTTTCTTTAACTCTAATAATCTTTCATAACCATAGTTAAAATCATGATTTCCAGGAACCATAGCATCTACTTCTAATAAATTCATTAAATTAACCATAGCCTTTCCTTCACTAAGGTTAATATCAGTAGTTCCATGTAAGACATCTCCTGCATCTAACAAAAGAACATTCCCCTTTTCTCTAAAATCTTCAACTAAGGTCTTAAATTTAGCATGACCTATTGAAGGATCCCTGTCACCATCATCATATTGAAATCTACCATGTATATCATTTGTGTGAAGAATAGTCAGAGTTTTAGCCTCTTCCTCAGCAAAAGATACCCTAGGTACACTAGCTGTCAATATCCCTACTACTAAAGCTAAGGATAAAAATAAACTTAATAGCCTTCTGTTTTTTAATTGCATAAAAAACCCTCCTTAATTTTAATATAATTAATATAAAATCTATACCCTATCTATAGCACAATATAACACATCCTATATATAAGTTAAAGTAACTTTTTTATTTTTAAATTGCAGTAGTAACTTTTCCTTCCTCATTCTATCTATTAAATGAAGGAGGTGATAAGATGGCAATTCAATCAATCGCAGAAAAAGTAACACTAAAAATTGAGCTTGACGGTGGAATTATAAATGGAAAACAAAAAATTAACTCTAAATCCTTCTCCAAGATAAAAACCGATGCTCAAAATGAAGATCTCCACGAAACAGCAAGTGTCATGGCAAGTCTTCAAGAAAAAGATTTAGTATCCATTAAAAGAGTAGAAACTAGTGCATTAACAGAAGATGAAGAAGAATAATTGATTCCAGTTTAGAAAGGTGGTGATAAAATGGAAAAAACTAAATTAGAAATGGAATTTCTAGACAAAGCTAATAAGAAATTTATAATAACTTTAGACGAACCTAGAACAGACCTCAATCCTGTACAAGTAAAGAAAGCTATGGATAGTATATTAACTCACAATATATTTTTATCTTCTATGGGAGATTTGGAATCAGTCAATGATGCAAGAATAATAACTACAACAGTAAATAAACTAGAAATCTAGTAAAGGCACTGGGACAGGAGGAAATTCTCCTGTCCCAGTTTTAAATCAAGGAAAGGTATCCAATTGTTTGGAGGTGAGATAATGGAAGATATGTATGCTAGTATAGCTAACTTAGGCTTCCCTATAGTTATATCCATATATTTATTGGTGAGAATAGAAGGTAAGCTAAATCAACTATCCCAAAGTATAATAGAACTTTCCAATACTATTGCTGGTATTAAATAATAAGCTAAACTTAATAGCTTGAAATCAACTATTCTATAATATATAATAATAGGGTATAACTGAAGTTATGCCCTATTATTATATTTGGAGGAATGTCTATGAAAAACAAAACAATTTTTACTTTTTATGTATTTATATTTTTCTTTAGTTTCTTTAGCAAAAATGCTTATGCTTCTGGAAATAAAAATTTAATTATAAATAATAACAAAGTCAATACCAGCATAAATCAAAATTTTAACGGTGATTATTTTTTGCCTTTAAAAGATGTAATAACTGGATTAGGAGGTAGTGCTTCCTTTGATTCGAAAACTTCTACACTTGTATTTGATTTAGCAAACAATACTTTTCATTACTATATTGATACAAATAAAATAGATCATACAATTGATGATAAAACAGAAAACATTAACAATCATTTTGATATTAAATTAGAAAATGGAAAGTCTTTTATCACTTTAAGTTTCTTAAATAAATTTCTAGATATAAGCTATGAAAAATCCAACGGAAATCTTTATATTAGCTCCCTAGAAAAATTATCTAATAACTTCACTATAAAACCGCTCTTAGTAGCCCATGGTGGCGGGGAAATAGATAATATAACCATTAGCAATTCTTTAGAAGCTATAAATAAATCAATACGTCATGGTTCTCGACTAATAGAATTAGATTTTTTAAAAACAATAGATAAAGAGTTTGTACTTGGACATGATTGGGGTAGAGCTTTTAAGCTTTTTAATCTGCCTCCAGGAAGTAAAACTTATGGAGAATACATATTAAAAAACGATCAATTACTCACTCCAATTGGAATGGATGAATTAGTAGATATATTAGAAGATAACAAAGATTTATCTATTGTTACAGATACAAAAGATGATAATAAAGAATTGTTAAGATATATATCTAATAACTATAGAAACTATATGGACCAATTTAATCCGCAAGTTTATTCCATAGATGAATATTATTTTGCCAAATCACTAGGCTTCACAGATATAATATATTCCCTTTACAAAGTTTATCTAACAGATGATGAAGTATATGATTTCGCTTCAAACAATGATATCTACGCCATAACTATGGGAGAAGTAAGAGCAGAAAGTGGACTAGCCCATAGATTATATAATATAGGTGTTATGTCATATGTTCACACAATTAATGATTTAGATTTAATAAGCAAATATCAAAAACTAGGCGTAACAGGTTTCTATACTGACAATCTATATTAGAAAATATTTAATCTTAAAATTCCACTGCTAATTAACATAATCAATAGGCCTGCAATAACATTGCCTAGAAAAATAGCTGGGAAAGCCCACTTAAATCTAATATTCATCAAGGCTGCAATCAAACTAGCACTCCATACTCCTGTCCCAGGAAGAGGTATGGCTACTAGAAGAATAAGCCCCCATGCACCATACTTCTTGATCTTGTAGCTATTTGTATTTAAAGACTTATCTGTTAATTTATTTATAAAACTCCTAAAAATCCTAGTAGTTCTTAAATATTTAAATATAGGTCTAACAAAAAACAAAATAAAAGGAACAGGGATCATACTGCCTATAAAAGCAAGAACTGTAGCATGAATAGGATTCAAGCCTAAAGATATGCCTATAGGTATAGCCCCACGAAGCTCTATAATAGGCAATGCTGCAGTTAAAATCACTGTTAATTCCATAGATATAAGTTCTAATATTTTATTCATATTATATCAACTCTTCCTGTTTAATAACTTAATTTTAATTTTACTATACATATATAATAAAAACAATCTAGGAATAAGTATCAAAAA
>CAZMMV010000109.1:0-3917 GCA_964567475.1 uncultured Tissierellaceae bacterium
AAGACAACCAGATATTTGACAGTAAGTTTGATAAGATAGCTGAAGTAATTTCAAAAGCGGTTTTATCTCAGTTAGGAATTAAATATATAACATCTATTGGCTCTCCATCAAAGAGCAAACTCTATACCGAGTGATGGCAGGTTCTTTTAAAGAAAGAGAAAATGCAGAAAGACAAGTTCAGAAATTAAAATCGGCAGGTTTTGATGCCACCATTATTGCTAGGGTACCAGGTACCTTACTTATAGAGGATTATAAGATTACTACTAAAAAGGAAAAAGAAATAAACCCATAAAATATTTATTTAAATAAATTACTTTATAAACTTTAGATTAAAAGCAATAAAAGAAATAATAGTGATGAATAGAAACCAGGCAACCTAGATGTTAAAATTTTGTGTAGAATGTCGTGATATGGTTGAATATTATATTGAAGAAGAAGTAATGACAAAAAACATCAAAGGTAAGGAAATTAAATATGTAGGTAAGATAGCATTCTGTAGTGAATGTAAGAACGAAATATTTGTAGCTGAAATTCGTGATTATAACTTGATGAAATTAGATGAAGCTTTTAGAAAAGAAGAGGGATTAATTACAGTTTCAGAAATGGAGTTTATATTAGAAAAATATAATATCGGTAAAAGACCTTTGTCTTTATTATTGGGTTGGGGTGAGCTAACACTTACTAGGTATTTAGATGGAGATATTCCTACTAAGCAGTATTCAGAGACACTAAGAAAGATTCTAAATGAAACGGATTATATGAAGGAATTGTTAGAAAAAAATAAGGGTGTCTTAACTAATATTGCTTATAAAAGATGTAGTGAAACATTATCAAATATTGAGGATAATAAGCTATTAGACTTTAGTTCTCCAAATAAAATAGATCATGTGGTTAAATATCTATTGGTGAACTTGGCAGACATAACTCCCTTAGCATTACAAAAGTTGCTATACTATTCTCAGGGATTTTTTAAGATTTTTACAGGCGAATATTTATTTAGTAATGATTGTGAAGCCTGGGTTCATGGACCTGTTTATAAAAATGTATACCAGCAATATAAAGATTATGGATATAATCTTATTGTCAACGATAGTAGTAAATGTATAGATATAGAGTTAACTAGGTTGGAAAAAGAAGTAGTTGATAATGTAATAAGAAACTTTGGTTGCTACAGTGGGAAGGTATTAGAAGTGATGACCCATGCAGAGCTACCATGGAGTGAAACTAGAATAGGTCTAGCTGATGATGAAAATTCAAATAGGATTATTAAAAAAGAGTTAATAGAAAATTACTTTACAAAGATTAAGCTTAAGCATAATATGATTAATATATCTGATATAAAAGATTATAGTATTGATATGTTTGGTAAACTATTATATTTGAATTAACAAAACTATCTGAAAATATCAGGTGCTAGGGTACCAGGTACCTTCACATGAAAATATCATAAGGTGATTTTTTATGTCTAGAAAAGAAAGATACGGTTAAGCCTTAGAGCGTTTGCTTTAGGGCTTTTTCTATGCCTGAAACTGGAGGTGATGAAGCTGTCAAGGAAACCACTCAAGCCATGCAAACACTCACAGTGTCCTGAACTAGCTGAAGGAAACTACTGTGAGGAACACCAAAAGGAAATGGAATTATTATTATTAAAGATGTTCCTGCTAATGTATGTGATCAATGTGGAGAATATTATGTAGATACACAAACAGCTATTAAGCTAGAAGAGATTGTAGAGGAATTAAGAAAAAATAGAGCCGAAGTTCTTATTATCAACTATAATGAAATGCTAGCCTAGCAAGCAATAGGGTACTTGCTTGCTTTTATATTCTACTTATAAGATAGCTATTCTTTGTAAATACTATATATTAGTGGTCAATTATACTAGGAGGTATATTTATGAAGAAATGGTTTTTATTATTAGGTATTTCATTAGCATTTTTAGCTGCTTGTGGTTCAAGGATTGAAAGATTAGAAGAATTCCCATATCTTCCAGCATATCCAAATATGCTTGCTGAAGTGAATGATGAAGATCTAGGGGATGAAGACATAGACGAGACAGAAGACATAGAAGAAGAACTTGTAGACAAAGATGAATTGAAGAAAGTTACCTATACTATAAATAATGCTAATGAAGACACAGTGATTAAGGAGTATGAAGAAATCCTTAATAAAGATGGCTGGGAAACTACTCTTATTAGTGAACCTGCTTTACTTCAGGTAGCAAAGGATGAACATAGAGCTATGATAGTTGTATATTCAAAAAAGGATATAGTAAAAATGGATATAAGTTCAAGATAGAAAAAGGGTACCGAAAAAGGGTACCTGGTACCCTTTATTAATTATATTAATTAAGAATAAGATAAATAATCAGAATATTACCTATTAATTACATTTACCCCTTAACATAAGGCCGAATCTATGTTAACATTATATACATAGAAGTTAGTTAGTAAAAGTTATATAGGGGGCATGTGAAAATGGTAAAAGGTACAGTGAAATGGTTTAATGCAGAAAAAGGATTTGGATTTATTACGACTGAAGAAGGAGAAGATGTATTCGTACATTATTCAGCAATCCAAAAAGAAGGCTTTAAAACCTTAGCAGAAGAAGAAGAAGTAGAGTTTGAAGTAGCAGAAACAGAAAAAGGACTTCAAGCAGAAAATGTAGTTTCTCTATAATTGATATTTAAATCCTAGAATAATTAATTATTCTAGGATTTTTTATGCTTAATATAGTTTATTTATCTACCTTTTCTATTAACGCATAATTTTGAATTCTTACTTAAATTATGATATTATAGTTTCAAAGTATCAAAAAAATAGGAGGGATTTTATGTTTAAATTTAAATCAACTAGATTTAATAAGGTTACAAGTTTTATATTAGCTTTGTTTTTAGTTTTTTCAATTGCTAGTTTTTCAACTGCTAGTAATACTGATAAAACACAAGATGAATCAGCTTTACTTTTTTTAACTGATTTTGGTCTTAAGGATGGGGCTGTTTCTGCTATGAAGGGTGTTTCTTTTGGAGTTAGCCCTAGTTTAAAGATGTTTGATGTGACTCATGATATACCAAGCTATGATATATGGGAAGGGGCTTATAGATTCAAACAGACTGCCAGTTACTGGCCAGAGGGCACAGTGTTTGTTGGAGTTGTTGATCCAGGTGTTGGTACTGAAAGAGGATCTATAGTCTTAAAAACGAAAACAGGCCATTATTTCGTAGGACCAGATAATGGATTGTTTGGATTAGTAGCAGAGGATATGGGAATCGAAGAAGTAAGGAAAATTGATGAAAATAAAAATAGACTTAAAGGCTCAGAGAAGTCTTATACCTTCCATGGTAGAGATATTTTTGCTTATGTTGGAGCAAGACTTGCATCTGGCCAGCTTACATTTGAAAATGTAGGTCCAAAGCTTGAAGCTAAAGTAGCTACTATACCTTATCAAAAGGCAACTATTGAGGGTAATACTGTGAAGGGAAATATTCCTGCATTAGATGTACAGTATGGAAATATCTGGTCAAATATTTCAGATGAATTATTTGAAAAGCTAAATCCCAAATTTGGAGATATGTTTAAAGTTAAAATATTTAATGGAGGGAAATTAGTTTATGAAGAAACTATGCCTTTTGTTGAAAGTTTTGGAGAGGTGGAAGAAGGGAAGCCTATGATATATTATAATAGTTTATTAAATGTTTCTACTGCCTTAAATATGGAGAATTTTGCAGAAACATATAATGTAAGTTCTGGTGGAGAATGGACTATTCACTTTACTAAGTAATTGATAAGACACATTGCAAGAGAAAAAAGTGCTAGGGTACCAGGTACCAAAAATGCCAGAATTTATGAATTCTGGCATTTTTTCTTATCTTATTTATATAAACTGTGTCTAGTCATTGGGATGTCATTGTTAACTCC
>CAZMMV010000110.1:0-3828 GCA_964567475.1 uncultured Tissierellaceae bacterium
AATATTAGCCGCTGTTATGTTTACTTCACTATTATCAGCATCCACAAAAAAATCATCCGCTGAAATTTGACTGGCTAATCCATATCCCTCCCTGTGAACACTATTAAATCCCTTAGCAAATTCTCGTGCAAAATCATCTAATTGTTTTGTATAATATGGTATACCTCTATAGCTATTATTTTCTCCATTTCCTGTCATCATATCCATTAATCCTTTTAGTCTTCCTGATTTAAGATTTGCTTCTCCACCATTTTCCCACACTATTTTAGCCTCTGTATCATCACCATTTTTAACTTCTTTAAATGAAATTTCATTGGTATATATATGGTCTACTATAGCTATACCACCTACTGATACTTTATATTTACCATCTGAAGATTCATTTACTTTTATGGGTACTATTTCTGCCATTTCATCTACTAAAAGTTCCCTTCTATCTCTTAAGTCATTGGCTGGTTTACCACTTACCTCTGCAGAATAAATTTGTTTGTTTAACCCTACTATTTCTTCAGATAATCCATTTATAGTTTTAATCTCTGTTCTTATTTCATAATTAGTTTCTCTTTTCATATTTTCCAATCTTTTTGCTGTTTCGTTAATGTGTTTTGTAAAAGCCATTGCATTTTGTTTTACTGGTTCTCTATATGACATATCTGAAGAATTCTTACTCATTTCATCTAAGCTTCCATAAAAATCATCCATATATTGTCTAAAACTGTTGTCTGTAGGTTCTGCCATTAGTTTTTCTATTTCTAATAATTGATTCTTCTTTATTTCCCATTCTGCCTTTGGAGCTGTTTCATTCCAATATTTGAAATCTACAAAAGAGTCCCTTACCCTTTCAACATTATGTATTTCTGTACCTGTTCCTAAAAATCCTATACCAGGCATATTAAATGGCTTAGTCGCCCTTTGTTCTATTTCTTGTCTTGAATATCCCTTTGTATTTGCATTATCTATATTATGATTTGTAGTGTACAGGGATCTCTGTGATGCAAGTAATCCACTTACTGCAGAATTAAATCCAAAAAACATATAATTACTCCTTTCAGTTGCAAAATATATTACATTCTATTAACTATAGTATCTATCATTTCATCTATCGCGTTTATTACTCTTGAATTAGCCACATAGGAGTGTTGAAATTTAATCATATCTGCCATTTCTTCATCTAATGATACAGCTGATATGGATTTTCTTCTTTCATCTATATTTCTAATTAAAAATTGTTGACTTTCTGCTATTCCTCTAGAGTTCTTTCTCTCTAAGCCTAAGGACATTGTCAAGTCCCTATAATAATCATCTGAATCCATTAATTTTCCATCTTCTCTATCATAAGAGTTGAATATATGTTTTTTTCTTATTTCATATATTCCCTTTGCTATATCTCCATCACCCTTAACTCCTGTAGCTGATGCTGCTATTTTGTTAAAGTTTGCAAGATCTGAATTAACCTTAATATTGGCAGCAGCATTTTTATATTTATCCTTTGGTTCTAAAAGACTATCTGGATCCGTATTTATTCCTGTAAAAAACTCTATCTTTGTTTTTCCTTCTAAGTCAATACCTGTTTTATGAAGTACATTTACTTCCTCTGCCATTGTTCCTACTAATATATCTAATCTTGTGGTATATTCATCTATAGACTTATCTCTTACATCTATATATCCACCTATTTCTCCCTTTCCCCTTAAGTCTATTTTTTCATTAGAGCTTTGAAAATAAATATATCCTATTCCTTTATTATCGTTTTCTATATGAAGTCTACTAGTATAGCTTCCACTAATTAGATCTTGTCCAAATAATGATACTGTTGCTTCTCCATATTTATTTTCATAAGACTTAACAGGTAATAATGCAGATAATCTATCTAGTAGTCCATTTCTCTCATCTCTGAAATCATTTGCCTTAACCGAACTTTTTTCTCCTTCTACTACTTTTATAATTTTATTTAATCTTCCTATTTCATCTAATATATTATTTGCTTCATCTACTTTAACTGTTATTTCCTTATTTAAGTTTTGTTTTATATCATTTAATTGATTTGATATATGATTTACTGTATCTGTAAAAGCTACTGATGATTCATGAACTAGTCCTCTAATGGTTAACTCACTAGGATCCTTTGCTAGTTCATTCCAGTTATCCCAAAAACCATCCATTACCTTTTGTAATCCACTGTTTGTTATTTCATTAAATACCCCTTCTATATCTTCTAATACTTGCGACTTTGCATTGTGATATCCAAATGTATCTAATTCCCTACGAAGTTTTATATCTAGGAATTCATCTCTTATTTGTCTTACTTCTTGAACATTTACTCCTGTTCCTACTTGCATATTTCCTAATCCTATTGTGTTGTAGCGATTATTTGCATGAATTGCTGATTGTCTTACATAGTTTTTATTATTTGAATTAGATATATTGTGTGAAATTGTATCTAAAGAGTTTCTTGATGCCATCAATCCTGTTACAGAAGTATATAATCCTCCAAATCCCATATTTACACCTTCCTATCAAAAATACTATTAGACTTAGTTTCTCCATTTTCATTGCCATAACTCGGCTCTACAGGAGTACTAGTCATTAAGTTCATATTAAAATCTATCCATTCTAGATTTTCTCTTATTAAATCATTATTTAGCTTATTTCTTGTATTCAGTTCTTCAAATATTTTTGTCATTTTATCTTTTATATCTATTAGTTCACTATTATCATCTGGTAATTTTTCTATTATATCAGAAATTGGTGTGTCTTCTCCTACACCCCATGTGTCTAAAAGCCTGATTCTTGCATTTTCTATTATTTCCATTTTATTTATGGACCCTTCTTCTTTTTGAGTTAACTGATTTAATTCTTCTAATTGCTTATTAACTATATAATCAGTTTTTTCAAAGGAAATTTCCATAAGCTCTATCATAGTTTTTAGTAGCTCATTTAATATTATCTCTAATTCTTCTCTGAATGTCATATCAATCACTAAATCCTTTTGTTAAAGTTTACATTCTCTAACATTCTTTCTGCAATTTTTTCTCCATCTATATTGTAGGTTCCTGTTTTTATTTGTTCTTTAATAGTTTCTATTTTTTCTGTTCTTATTTCTTCTACATCTTTAAGTTTTGATAGTCCAAATTGAACTTCCTTAGCTTTATCTGATATATTAATTTGATCTTCTTTAGTTTTATTATTATCTTTAGCCTTATTTACTCCATTATTTTTATTATAAACTTGGAGTACATTATTCATTTTATTTATTCTCATAAAAAACACCCCATTTACCTTAGTATATATATTATCGGTCAAATAGGGTGTTTCTTTAGTTTTTTAAGTTTTTATTTTATCTTTTATCTTTAAATCTATTTATATATCTAAATTTAGCTTCCTTTTTAGGGATATCTTCATTTTTACTCTTAGCTGAATCTATCACTCCTCCAAATTCTCTTTCAAGTTCTAATGTACATTTATCACAAAATCTTCCTGATCTAATACTTACTCCACATTTTTCACATTCTAGTATTAAATTTCCTCCTTCAGCTATTTCAAGTCTTCCTTCTTTTAAAAATGTTATTATTTTATCAACATCTACTTTTGTTTCTGCATTGACTTCTGATATATTAGCTCCAGGATATTCATATATATAATCCCTAACCTTTTTAAAGTCTACTTCATCATCCCTTCTGCAATTTCGACATATATTGAATCCATCATAATTGTATATTTTCCCACATCTCTTGCAGTTTCTTATATCCAATTATATCACATCCTTAATTTATTTTACTTGATGTAAGAGCTAGTCCTATAACTTCCCTAGCTCCAGCTCCCATAAGA
>CAZMMV010000111.1:0-3690 GCA_964567475.1 uncultured Tissierellaceae bacterium
GTAAATTATGATATGTTTGAAACAAATGAAGATATGTATATAAAAGTAAAACAAGGTGGAAGTAATTATGATGTTTTGTTTCCATCTGATTATATGATTGAGAGAATGATTAGAGAAGAATTATTATTGAAATTAGATAAATCTAATATACCAAATTTAGATAAAATAGATAAAAAATTTATGGATTTAGATTTTGATCCAAATAATGATTATTCTGTTCCATATATGTGGGGAACAGTTGGTATATTATACAATAAGACTATGGTGGATGAAGAAGTAAATAGTTGGGATATACTATGGGATAAAAAGTATTCAGGTGATATAATTATGTTAAATAGCCAAAGAGATGCTATAGGAATAACCTTAAAAAGATTAAATTATTCCATGAATACCAGAAATATAGAAGAACTTCAAAAAGCTAAGAAAGAATTAATAAAGCAAAAGCCATTGGTATCAGCTTATATGGGAGATAATATTAAAGATGCCATGGTAAGCGGGGAAGGTGCCCTTGCCATAGTATGGTCAGGAGATGCAGTGGCAATGATAAGAGATAATCCAGACTTAGCCTATGTAATTCCTAAGGAAGGAACTAATTTATGGTTTGACAATATGGTAATTCCAAGTACAGCAGAAAATAAAGACGGAGCAGAAAAATTTATAGATTTTATGACCAGACCAGATATAGCAGCAAGAAACACAGAATATATTGGATACTCAACTCCAATACCAGAAGCAATAGAACTGTTACCTGATGATATAAAAAATTCTAAGGTAGCATATCCACCTGCTGAAGACATAGAAAATGTAGAAATATTTAAAGACCCAACAGATATAATAAGTGAATATGATGACATATGGACTACATTACAATCTAATTAAAGAATATTATATAAATAGGATATTTTATATGAAAGATATCCTATTTATATTTTTTATGTATGATATATTTATATCAATGAAATGCTTAGTATATATTTTTTATTCGTTTTATTAACAATAGTAATTGATGATATTGTTTGCTATGATTATTTAGCACAAATATATTAATTTAAAAGTTTGTGAAAATCCATAGGTTTTTGTGTTATATAGATAAAATTGGGTAAGAATTAACAATAAAGACTTAAGGAGTGAAATGATGAAAAAGACAAAATATTTAATTATAGGAAATGGAATGGCAGGTTTAGCAGCAACAAGAGAAATAAGGAAAAATGATGAAGCGGGTAGTATTACAATGGTAAGTAATGAATCATCATTGACATATTATAGAACTAAGCTTACTGAGTATTTAGCAAAGGATTTTTCAGATGAAGAATTGTTAGTTAGTAAGGAAAGTTGGTATAAAGAAAAAAATATAGATGTAATTTTAAGTAAAATAGTAGAAGATATAAATATTAAAGATAATAAGATTAAACTAGATGATGGAAAAGAAATAGAATATGAAAAGCTTTTAATAGCAGCTGGAAGTAGACCATTTATTCCGCCAATAACAGGCAAGTTTAAAGAAGGAGTATTTGCTCTAAGAACATTGAAGGATTTAAATTATATACAAGAATATTTGAAAGAATGTGAAGAAGTAACAGTAATAGGTGGAGGCCTTTTAGGACTTGAAGCAGCTTGGTCCCTAAAAGAATTAGGAAAGAAAGTTAATATAATAGAGTTTGGACCTTATTTATTGTCTAGACAATTAGACGAGGAAATATCTAATAAATTAAAAGAGAAACTAGTTGAAGAAGGATTTACTATATATCTTAATTCTCAAGCACAGGAAGTACTTGGAGAAGGAAAAGCAGATGGTTTAAAATTAAATAAAGATAGAGAAATTAAGACTGATGCAATATTAATATCTTCAGGAGTAAGATCAAATCTAGATTTAGTAAGGGAAACATCTATAGAATTTGATAAAGGAATAATTGTAGATAAAAATATGAAAACAAACATTGAAAATATATATGCGGCTGGTGATGTAGCAGAAGTTAATGGTATGGTAGTAGCTTTATGGACAGCTAGTAATGAGCAAGGTAAAATAGCTGGTGCCAATATGTCAGGTGCAAATTTAGAGTATGTTCATCCTAAGCTTTTTGCTAATTTACAAATAGGAAGTATAAAGATATTTTCAGCAGGAAATATAAATGAGTTTGAATCAGTATATGAATATAAAGATGAAGAAAAACAAATACATAACAAGGTATTTGTTAAGGATAATAAAGTTCAAGGAATAATTTTATTTGGAGATTTAAAAGATATGAATAGTTCAAGAAATGCAGTTGTATCAAAGATAAATATTGATGAATTTATTAAAGAAAATAGTATGTTTAAAAAAATATAGATTAAGTTAAATTTATTAGGAGGTATAATTTTGGATATTAAATTTTATGGTGCAGCTGAAATGGTAACAGGTTCTAATCATTTAATAGAAACAGAAAATCACAAGATATTAGTTGATTGTGGTATGTTTCAAGGAAGTAAAGAATTAGAAAAACTGAATTTTGATGATTTTCCATATAATCCAGAGGATATAGACTTCCTTTTTTTAACTCATGCTCATATAGATCATAGTGGTAGAATACCAAAGTTAGTTAAGGATGGATTTAAGGGTAGAATAATAACTACAAATGCTAGCTATGATTTATGTAAGATAATGCTTAAAGATAGTGCTAAGATTCAAGAATCAGATGTAAAATGGGAAAATAGAAAAAGACAAAGAGCAGGAAGACCCCTAGTTGAGCCTTTATATACAATGGATGATGCAGAAAATAGTTTAAAATATTTTGAGCCTTATTTTTATAATCAAAAAATAAAAATAAATAACAAAGTTGAGTTTAGATTTAGAGACGCAGGTCATATACTAGGATCAGCAATTATAGAGTTGTGGATAAAGGAAAAAGAAGGAGAAATAAAGATTGTATTCTCTGGAGACCTGGGTATGCCAAATAGACCGATTATAAGAGATCCAGAATATATAGAAGAAGCAGATTATCTAGTTATAGAATCAACTTACGGAAATAAATTACATGACTCTTATGAAGATAGTAGCGAAAAGTTAATAGAAATAATAAATAAAACTGCAGTAAGAGGAGGAAGCGTCATTATACCTTCTTTTGCAGTTGGAAGAACTCAAGAATTAATATATAAACTAAATAAGTATTATGATTACAATGAGGATTTAGATGAATCTATGAAAATCCCTGTATATGTAGACAGTCCTATGGCTATAGAAGCAACAAAAGCATTTAAAAGAAATTCAAGCTCTTTTGATAATGAGGCTAGAGATCTTGTGCTAAAAGGCGACAATCCATTTCAATTTCCTAATTTAAGATATACTAAAACTACAGAGGAATCTATACAATTAAATAAATTTAAGTTTCCTAAGGTTATTATATCTTCAAGTGGAATGGCAACTGCTGGTAGAGTTAGGCATCATTTAAAACATAATTTATGGGATAAAAAATCTAGTTTAGTATTTGTAGGCTATCAAGCAAAAGGAACCCTAGGAAGAATATTATTAGATGGTGTAAAAAACGTAAAAATTTTAGGAGAAGATATTAAGGTAGGAGCTGAAATATATGATTTACCAGGTTTTTCAGGTCATGCAGATCAAAATATGCTCCTAGATTGGATTGATAAATTTCAAAAGAAACCTAAGAAAATATTTATAGTCCATGGAGAAGAAGAAGAGGCAAATGCATTATC
>CAZMMV010000112.1:0-3344 GCA_964567475.1 uncultured Tissierellaceae bacterium
TAGGCAGTAAAGGCTATATTGTTGTTTTATTTAAAACTGGACTAGCTTCTATGATGATGGGTATAGTTTCATATTTTATTTATCATGGTTTATATGCTATACTGGGAATATCAAAATTATATAATTTAGTATCTTTACTAGTTGCTGCTGGAGTTGGTGTTCTAGTATATGGTGTATTATGTTATGTATTTAAGGTTGAGGAAGTTAGAGATTTAGTTGGCAAAATAAGGACAAGGTTAAAAGTTTAAATAAATACATAAAATGAAATATAGACATAATGAAAAGGTGGACAACTTGAGGTGTTATTTTGAGTTGTCTACTTTTTTTGGAGAAAGGGAGAGGAAGGAAATGGATTTACTTAAAGTTGATTTAGAAAATTGTTATGGGATAGGAAAGCTAAAGAAAGAATTTGATTTTAAAGGAAGTAAAGGTTGTGTAATTTATTCGCAAAATGGTACTATGAAAACTTCATTAGCTAATACGTTTAATGACTTAGCTAATAAAAAGGAGCCAAAAGATAGAATTCACCCTGAGAGAAAAACAAAATGCGAAATTTATAAAGATGATAATTTAAAGTTGGAATCAGATGAAATATTAGTAATTGAGCCATATGATAAGGATGTTAAATTTAGTAAATATAAAGATACAACATTATTAGTAGAGGAAGAGCTAAGACAAAAGTATATGAAGGCATATAATGATATAGATGAAAAAAAGAATGTTTTATTAAAAGAAATATCTAAAAAATCTGGAATTAAAAAAGATATTGAAAAATATATAATAGAAGCATTTGACAAGACATTTTATCAAATAATAGAAGAAGTAGAGAAAAACATTCAAGATTTTGATATTAAAAGATATGTTGATTTACCAAATTATAAGAAAATATTTAATGAGAAAGGTATACATGATTTAAAAGCATCTGTAGAAATATCTCAACTAAATGAATATATGGAAAAATATAATGAACTATTGGAAAAATCCTTATATTTTAAAAAGGGGATATTTAATCATACTAATGCTTTAGATGTAGCGAAAGCTCTTGATTCAAATGGATTTTTTGAAGCAGACCATTCTATTAATTTAAATGGAGATACTGAAGACGTTAATATATATACTAAAGAAAAACTTGAAGATTTAATAAATGATGAAAAAAAGAAGGTCTTGAATGATAAGAACTTAAAAGCCTTATTTGAAAAGATAGATGCTGCATTAATAAAAAACAAAAATACAAAAGAAATAAGAGATTTATTAGAACAAAACCCAGAGATTATAAGAGATTATAATGATATTAAAAGTTTTAAGAAAAATATGTGGACAACTTACTTTAAAATAGAAGAAGATCTTTTCAATGAATTATTAGCTGCATATTATTTAGGAAAAAAGAATATAGAAAAGATAATTGAAGAAGCTAAAAATCAAGAAACAAAATGGAATGAGGTATTAAAGATTTTTAAGCGTAGATTTTTAGTTCCCTTTGATTTGAACATAAAAAACAAAACTGATGTATTGTTATCAGAAGATACACCTACTATAGAATTTTTCTATAAAGATAGAAAATTTGAAAAAGAGAAAAAAATAGATGAAACATTATTAATGGAATGTTTAAGTCGAGGTGAAAAAAGAGCTTTATATTTATTAAATGTTATTTTTGAAATAAAAAGAAAGGAATCTTTAGAGAAAAAGGTATTATTAATAATAGATGATATAGCAGATTCATTTGATTATAAAAACAAATATGCCATTATTGAATATTTAAATGACATAATGAAAACGGATTTGTTTAAGATGATAATATTAACTCATAATTTTGATTTTTATAGAACTGTATCTACCAGATTAGGCTTCAAACGTAAAAATACTTATATGACTATAAAAGATGATGAAACTATAGATATTGTACAAGGACAATATACTAAAAATTTGTTTAAAAATTGGAAAAATGAACTAAATAATGATAATAGGAAATTAATAGGATCTATTCCATTTACAAGAAATATAGTTGAATATATAGAGGATACTGATGGTTGTAAGTCAAATAATTATGAGTTTCTTACTAAGTTATTGCATATTAAAAATGGATCAGAAAATATAACTATAGGAGAATTAGAAAAAATATTTAATAATGTATATAAAGAAAAAAAGGAACTTAATAATAAAGAAATAAAAGTTTTTGATATTATATTTAAAGAAGCAGATAAGATATTAGAAGAGCCAATCAAAGATGTTAAATTAGAAAATAAGATTGTATTATCAATTGCTTCTAGACTATATGCTGAAAAATATATGATAGAAAAGATAGAAGAATCAAATGGAGAAACTAAATTTAAGAGTTTACAAACTTGTAAATTAATTGCTGAATATAAGAAAATTTATCCAGATAATGAGGATGAAATAAAATTACTAGAACAGATTAATATGATGACTGTAGAAAACATTCATGTAAATTCTTTTATGTATGAACCCATTATAGATATGTCAGATCATCATTTAAAAGAGATATACAAAGATTCAAAAAAATTATATGAATTATATATGGAAGAAGGTGTAATGGCTACAAGTTAGTATTAGATAAGATAGTCAAAATTAATAATTTAGGAAATATTATTAATATAATTTTAAGCTAGATAATTTAATTGTATATAATAGAAGTTAAGGGAGAATGAAATTCATGGATTCAAATAGATTTAATAAATTGTTTTGGAAGCACTATATTATACTTGAAGAAGATTTTAAATCTACACAAAGATATGTTGAATTAAGTGAAGATAACTTTGAAACCTTTTCTGTAGAATATACAAGATTATTACAATCGATTGGTTCAGAGTTTGATGTTGTATGTAGAGAAGTATGTAGATATTATGGATTTTATAATAAGAAGAATATAAAAGATTATTCTTCTGTTATTATTTCTAAGTTTATTAATATCACAAATGAGAATGTGATGATCAAGGATGATAATTCTATTAATACTGAACCTTTAAAAGATTGGATAGTAGCTCCTACTTATAATTCTCCTATTATAATATGTTTAGTGATGTAGAATTGATAACATCTTATCATCTTATTATGAGGTAATATGCTAATTATTGAGAATGCTCATTTGTTGATACTAAAAAATAAATGATGATTTTAAATTAACAAAAAGTATTATTTTTGAAGTACTTTCTTATGGTGATTTAATGGACTTATACAAGAAAGTGTATATGTATACAAAGATAATTTTATACAAAGACAATCCTAGACTATGAAAATAGAGGATAAAATTAAGAATAATGGAGGTGTGTTTTATGGATATAGAAATAATAGCTACCTCATCTATTGAAAAACTTATATCTAGAAAC
>CAZMMV010000112.1:3354-3631 GCA_964567475.1 uncultured Tissierellaceae bacterium
AGTTATAAATAATAATGACAAGATTCCAGTATGGGATGGAGAGGTAATTGTTTATGGTATTAAGGATTTGAACAAGAAGAAAGAAAATTTAGTTGGTAGAGTTCCTGTTCAAGTAAAGGGTCATAAAGTTGAGAATATAAGTGATTTAAATTTACATGCTATAAAATTTAGGGTAAAAAAAGAAGATGTAAAAAAGTATTTGACAGATGGAGGAGTTGCTTATTTCGTTGTCTATATAGATGCAATTTCCGAAAAAATATTTTATAATTCTTTGTTA
>CAZMMV010000113.1:0-3574 GCA_964567475.1 uncultured Tissierellaceae bacterium
CTATATTTAAAAGTATAAGTAAATATCCTAATATTATAGAAGAATATATTAAAGGTAATCCTGAAATACTTTATGGAGATGATCTCCATAAAATGTCTTGGAAAATTATTGAACCTAAGTTTATAAAGATACAAGAATTAGCACAAGCTAAATATAATCAGTATAAAGGTCAAAAAAACAAATTATATGCAAACTCTCTAGAAAGTATAATACCCAAAGCTTATAATGGACAAGTGGAAACATTGTTTATAGATAAAGATGCAGATAAGTGGGGAGAGCATGATTTAGAAAAGAATAAGGTGAAAATATTTAATGATAAGAAATTTGAAGCTGATGATTTAATAGGATATGCTTCAGCTCTAACAACTACAAGAGGTGGAAGAGTATATGCTGTAGATAAAGAAGATGTTCCAGATGGAGGAGTAGTAGCAGCAGTATTAAGATATTAGATAAAAATCGGATAAAGTATACTTTATCCGATTTTTTAATAGTTGATTTATTTTATTGTTTTGTCCAAGTAGAAATATATTCCATGTTTTCATACTTAGGATGTTTATCTAGATTATTCCAACTACCATTTTCTCCACTTTCTATTAATGTAGTTTCAAAATGGTACTTTGCGATTCCCATATCTAGTAGTTGAATATCATAGCCTAAATCTTTGGCATAGTCTGGAGTTCTTTCTAGATATAAATGATATAAATCGCCATCTTTCACTATTCTCCAAGGTTGTTTGTTTGAAGCAGAAGGTCCTATCCTTATCATTTCAAGAGCCTTATCATATATTTTTAGTTTTTCTCTATCTAGTGGTTTTAAGTCCTTATTAAAGAAGAGTTCATTGAAATCTTTCCTTTGATCAGACTTAGCTAGTTTTCTCATAGCTTTGTCTTTTATACTTTTTTTCTCAGCTATATATCCTACAGGTGTTGCACATATAAAAGATTCATCTTCCTTAAGTTTAGCTTTATCAGCAAATTGAGATCTATTAAAAGTACCACCTAACCAACAAGTTCCAAGATTTAGAGAAGTAGCAAATATAATTATCTTTTCAAATAGATAGCCAAGTAAGACTAAATCAGGATTATCTTTTTTAACAACTCCACATATATAAGTGCTTCCACCGGTAATGACACCATAGGTTCCTACTTTTCCATCGATATCTGAATGAATCATTGGAAAACGATAAGTGGGGTAGTCTTTTTCAATGTTTTTTATAAAATCAACTAATTTATTCATAAGATTCTCTGATATTTCTTTTTTATCAAAGGTCCTTACAGAAGTTCTTTTTTCTATATTCTTCATATTTATCACCCTCTTATATTATATCCAATAAATAAGATATGAAGCAAAAATTAAAATAAAACCCTTATATATATATAGAAAAGACCCCTAAGATTTCAAAGCCTTAGGGGTCTTTTGAGTACTAATAGTAGTAATTATTATGATGTTCTACATCATCTTCTTTATCTTTGTGAATAGTACCATGAGGGTGTTCAGGTGGTGCATAAATAGAGTAAAGTTTAAGTGGCATACAAGCTATATTTATTAAATTATGCCATTTGCCAGCAGGTATTAGTATTACATCATCGTCATAAACTCTTTTTTGAAAATATAAATTTTCTTGACTATCTCCCATTAAAACTAAGCCCTCACCTTCCTCTTTTTCTATTTCGTTTTTCTATTTCAAAAACTTTTTCAACTGCAATTGCTGTCCTAGCATCTGAAATTGAATCTTCTAAATGACATATTGTTCTTATTATTGATTTATTTAAATGAAATTTATCTAAGACAAAATAATACTTTAAACCTAAGATATCAACACCTGCTTTAATCCAAGAAGCACCATCTTCTATAATATAAATACGCTCTAAGTATTATTTATCATAAACCTTATCTGTATATTCTAAAACTTGTAACAATATATACTCTGGTTTTTTATATACTTCTGAAAAATAGTATTTATTAACTAATTTTGTTCTCTATGTACTTATAAATGAATTTATATCATTAAATTGTTCAATTACATATTTTTTTACGATATGGAGATTTTCGATATACTTTATCTGCATTATTTTCTATTAATTTATCTTCTAATATATTTACTAGATTTTTCTTATATCTTATTTTATTTACCCAAGTTGTATCACTCTAAAAAATAGGAAGATAGATTTAAGGGAGTTGCATAAAAAAGACGGTTCAAGGAAAAAATAAATTCTGAACCATCTTTTTAAATATAAATATCAAATTTCTACACGAAAATCCAAATATAACTATTAAATTGTTGAATATAGTTTCATTTCTTCCAAAGCAATTGCGATATAGCCAATCATTGAGTTGAAATCGAATATAGGAAGATTTATAGCCTCTCTAATTTTTGCTGCGTAAGGTGGTAAATCTGTACATTCTAAAACAATTGCGCCAATTTTAGGATGTTCAGCTACGCCCTTTCTGACGACTCCAATAATTTCTTCTGTTACAGCATCAATATCAAATTTTTCATTTGGCCTTTCGAATATTTTGCTCCATTCCTTTTCATTTTCAAGTCCTATGACCTCCACATTAATATCATCTGTTATGCCACAGGCATGAAAATGTTCTTTTGTAAGAGCTGATTTGTTAGCAGTGATCACTCCGACAATCTTATCTTTTCCAATGAGATTATATACGAAAGGCACCTGTAATAGTGCTGATGTGAATACTGGCACATCCAATGCTTCTGCAAGTTCCTTCTGAAATATGGCATTAAATCCACAGCTTGTTGAAATAGCCTTTATACCATCTTCATTTATTAATTTTTTTGAAATCTCAATCATATTTGCAAGCAGTTCTCGGCTCGGATGTGTAATTACAGTTTCAACATTTGCACCCTCTACATAAACAAGTCTCACAGGGAAAGGGTATGACTTTAAATTAGTGCTGTTGCCAGACATAGCTTCAAGTTGTACTAGGCCTTCAGGAACATGTCCTTCTTCCCACCTTAAAATTGCGATCTTTGGCGTTTTTTTCATTTTATCCCTCCACAAATCTAAATTAGTTTTTATTTTAAGAAAAATTTGATAATAATGTTCATTTCCAACCAATACTTTGATTAGCCCAACTTCTAAAACTATCTATATGTAGATATTATATCATAATTAAACCTATGTCAATATAGTAGATACAGATGGTAGCGTTAATTTATTGTCGGAAAAAGAAAGATAGAACTATCCCTTAGTGAGATTATAAGATTTGCTCTTTTTTAGTATAGCATATTATTTTAGCAAATTTCTCTTAATCTTTTAGTTAACAATACATTCCATCAACTTTGCCTAGACTTCCTGCTACTGTACTATGATTTTATACTTTTGTGTATGTTTTTTGTTTTTTCTTTATTTGTTTATCTATTTCTTCTCTCATTTTTTCTTGAATCACTCTTTTTTCTTTTTGATATTTAATTAGATCGTAAACTTTCCCTTCATTAGCTACATAAGTTCTTAGCTTTGCCATTTGAGAAACTCCATGTTTAGACCATCCTAATGACCTACTGCTCAGCCTTGAGGCTAACATATGGCTTATTTGTCCTTCAGCACTACAA
>CAZMMV010000114.1:0-3528 GCA_964567475.1 uncultured Tissierellaceae bacterium
TTATAAACTCTTCACCTATTATTTTTCTTTTTTCTTCAGGATCTGTTACACCTTTTAATTTTCCCAAGAATCTATCTTCAGCATCTACTACTATTAAATTCATATGAAATTCATCACGAAAAGTCTTTTCAACTTCTTCTCTTTCATTTTTCCTAAGAAGTCCATGATCTACAAATACACAAACCAAGTTGTCCCCTATAGCTTCATGAACTAATACTGCTGCAACTGATGAATCTACTCCACCTGACAATGCACATATGGCCTTTTTGTCCCCTATTTTTTCTCTTATTTCTTTTACTTGTTTATCTATAAATTTCTTCAATCGATTTCCTCCCTTATCTTCTACTATAGTTTGGTGCTTCTTTTGTAATATTTATATCGTGAGGATGATTTTCTATCAATGAAGCTCCTGTTATTTTGATATATTTAGTGTTGTTTTGTAAATCAACTATATTTTTCGCACCTATATATCCCATTGCTGATTTCAATCCACCAGCTAATTGATAAACAACATCTCCCAATGTACCTCTATAGTGAATTCTACCTTCTACACCTTCTGGTACATATTTTTTTGTATCTTCTTGGAAATATCTATCTCTACTACCAGAGTCCATTGCTCCCATAGAACCCATACCTCTATATTCTTTAAATCTTCTTCCTTCATACAGTACTTCTTCTCCTGGGCTTTCTTCTGTTCCAGCAAATAGGGATCCTGCCATTATTACATTAGCTCCTGCTGCTATAGCCTTAGTTATATCACCAGAATATTTAATACCTCCGTCAGCTATTACTGGTATTCCGTATTCCTTTGCAGCCTTAGCGCAATTCATTATTGCTGTAATTTGTGGCACACCTATACCAGTTACTACTCTTGTTGTACATATAGAACCTGGTCCGATTCCTACCTTAACAGCATCTACTCCAGCCTTTATCAAAGCTACTGTTGCTTCTGCTGTAGCTACATTTCCAGCTACTAATTGTAGATCTGGGTATTCTCTTTTTATTAAAGTTACAGCCTCTAATACCCTAGTTGAATGTCCATGTGCAGTATCCACTACTATAACATCAACTTTAGATTTAACTAATGCAGCTATTCTTTCTAACATGTCTGATGTTACTCCAACTGCTGCTCCAGCCAATAGTCTACCTGTTCCATCTTTAGCTGAATTAGGATATTGAATAGATTTTTCTATATCTTTTATAGTTATAAGTCCTGATAACATGAAATCATCATCTACTAAAGGTAACTTTTCTATTTTATATTTTTTCATTTCCTCCAAAGCTTCGTCCATTGATATATCTATTTTTGCTGTAACTAAGTTTTCCTTAGTCATTACATCATCAATTTTCTTTGAAGTTTCTTTTTCAAATCTAATATCCCTATTAGTTATTATTCCTTCTAATTTTCCCGTATCATCTATTATAGGTACTCCTGAAATATGATATCTCTCCATTAATTCTAAAGCATCACTAACCATATGCTGAGCTGATAAGGAAAATGGATCTGTAATTACACCATGTTCTGATCTTTTAACCTTGTCTACTTCCAATGCTTGATCCTTTATAGACATGTTTTTATGAATTATACCTATTCCACCTTCTCTAGCCATTGATATTGCCATCCTAGACTCTGTTACAGTGTCCATTCCAGCACTCATTAATGGTATATTTAATTTAATAGTTTTAGTTAAATAAGTATTTAGATTAGCTTCCCTAGGTAATATTTCTGATCTTCCAGGAAGCAATAGTATATCGTCAAAAGTTAAACCTTCTCCTACGTATTCCACATCAATTCCTCCTCTGTTTTTTTATTAGTATTACAATATATTTATAATTAATGCATTATCTATCTTAATAATATATTGTATTTTAAAAACAAGAAAAATACAAGGAAATTTAAAAATTTTTATTTATTTTTTTATAGAATCTATCTGCTATTTCTCAATATCTAACTTAATAAGCTAAAAAAAGAATTACAAACATTTGTAATTCTTCTTTTAATATCTATTATATTCTTGATTATACTGAATCTCCTGTGAAACTTTCAATTTTATTAAATCCATTATACCTGTTTCCATCAATCCATATAGGGCCATATTCACTATTAATATAGTAGTAACTATAAATATTGAAAATACATCATATTTTATTTTTGTTTCTTTATCCTTATTAGAATATACATAGTAAAGAATTTCTCCTCCTATTAAGATCAATATTGCAGGCCAAAACTTTATAAACATTTCCACTGCTGAAGAACTATTTACTTGGGAAACAAATATTAGTATACCAAAGAATATCAAAACTATACCCATTGATATAGTACCTACTCTTTTATTCTTCATCTTCTTTGTCCTCCTCTATTGATTTTTCATCTTCTATATCTGATTCTTTTTTCTTTAATAATATTTTAATACCACCGACAATAAATATTAGAGATACTATTAAAGTTTGTACATAGTTTCTTATTTCATAAGTTAAATATTTTCTAATTATCGGGTCTAGCATATTTTGGAATATAACAATAAGCCCTATTATTATTAATCCTATTCCTATATATTTGTGTTTTATCTTAGGTAATATACTTTCAAAATCTATATCTCCCATAGCTTCAATATCTTCCACATATTTACCATTTAAAGTGTGATATGCATCAAAGAAAGAATAGAACCATATTAAAGGTAATATAAAAACTAATACACTAAGATTTAACCATCCCATAAAAAATATAGTAAAGAAAAATCCTGCCATAAATAAAATTCCTTTTCTTTGATAGCCTAAATACATATGTCCTGCACCAGGAATCATGGATAAAGCCAATGCAATTATTTTCCTATTATTTTCTTTATTGCCTCCTATATATTGGTCTTCTTGATTATCCATATCTCTTTTATATCTCATATTATTAATACTAGAAAAGGCATCTAGCAAAGCTATTAACCAAACTATAGCTCCTCCACCTAGACCTAATGGAATAAATCCATCCCAATAAGTAAACATCAACATGAAAATTGAACCTACTCCAATTGCTCCAAATGAAAATAGAAAGATTAATCCTCTTTCAAATAATCCTAAGTAAAAGTGTGACATGCCTGGTATAAATGATAATAAAAATGTTAAGAATTTACTTTTTTCTTTCATATTATTTTACCTCCTTATTTTTTATAAAATTAAAATTATATATAAAACTTGATGTTCCTTGTGTTATCTTTTCTGAAACTTCATATATCTTATTTGTATCTATTTTAGATTGTTCTAGCTTTATATTTGTAGGTATATTATCAACCATTATATTAAATACACCACTTGCTGTTAAGACTATTGCTACTGCTGCTACTGCTGTGTAATATAAGAAGAAATCTTTAGGATACTTTGTTTTTTTTATTTTATTTCTATTTATCTCTTGTTTTATAGGTGTAACATTTTCTATTTTCTCCATTATATTTTCAGTGAAGTCTTTTGAAATAAACTCCTCAGCATCTGCTATTTCCTTTTCATCTATAAGGGAAATAAATATATCCATACAATCAT
>CAZMMV010000115.1:0-3507 GCA_964567475.1 uncultured Tissierellaceae bacterium
CTTTATGCTCATCCAGAGCTATACCAAATGATGGGCCACCTCAACCATAACCTGCAATATAAATCCTAAGTGGTTTATCGGTTTGTTTTTCTTTTCTTATCTTTATCAGTTCTTCTTTTGCTTTATTTGTTAAATTAATTTTCATCTTATATAACCTCCCATATTTTATTCCTATACTTTTTATACCCCTATGGGGTATCACTAAACATCATATATCAAAATTAATATTAATGCAAGCATTAATATCATATTATTATTTTACCTTTTTTGTTACAAACTAATCACAATGAGAAGAAATATTTTTTATAATTAAGAAATAACTAATTTAATAGGTAAAAATAAAGGAATAAACATTATATAAATATGCTCATTCCTTTATTTTTTAACTTATATTTTTTTCTACTATATTGCCCTTCCTGGCATCAATACATCTACTATTCCTATTACTAAAGCTCCTATCAAGGCTCCCCATATGGATATGTTGAAGCCTGGTACTATAAACTTTGTAACATAAAGTATTATTGCTGCTACTAGAAAACCTGTTATTCCTTTTCCAAATGGACTTGCATCTACTCCAGTAAAACTTTGGATTAAGTGATCTAATACTCCTATGACTATTGATGCAAGAAGTAAACTCCATACACTACTTATTGTAAACCCTGGAGTAAAATATGCAGCTATAGCCACAACTACTGCTGTTACTAATACTCTAACTACCATACCGCCTAAATTAAAATCATTATCTTTGTTCTTTTCATTATCATTCATTTTTTTCACCTCTAATATAGTAATTTCCTTATTTAAATTTATTATTCAAAAACTTATTAAATAATTTTTAAATAATAGTGGAAACTATATAATAAATATGCTAGTATATTAGTAAGAATTAAATAAGGAGGTTTTATCAATGAAAGTTACAAAAGATATGTTGATTGGTGAACTAATAAGAAACAAACCAGAAGCTGCAGAAATTCTTATGACTTTTGGTATGGGTTGTGTTGGTTGTCCATCTAGCCAAATGGAAAGCTTAGAAGAAGCTGCCATGGTTCACGGCTTAGATTTAGAAAAGTTAATGAAAGCATTGAACGCATAGATATAGCATAGATATAGATATAAAAAGAAATAAGAACTTGCTAGCAAGTTCTTATTTCTTATTTCTTTTTATCTTATATTTTTTAATTTATTCTTTTAACAAAGAATCAATCTTTGATTTGTCAAAACCTACTACTTCTTCTCCATCTATTACAAGTACAGGAACTCCCATATGCCCCATTTTCATCAATTCTTTTCTAGCTTCTTTTTCTTCTTGAACATTTTTTTCAGTGAATTCTACACCTTTTTCTTTTAAATAATCTTTCGCAGACACACAATAGGGACAAGTACTACTTGTATATACTATTACATTAGACATTTTACATCCTCCTTAACTTTTTATATTAATCAAATTATACCCCCTAAGGGTATAATTGTCAATTGTATCTCTCATCAATACTTTACCCAATGCTTTATAACTTAATCCAAGGGTAAGTGTATTATATGAATATATAGGCTTATTGACAGCTATATAACTGTCACACGCTCTTACTTATATTGTTTTTTAAAAAATATGAACTTTTAAGGATGATAATTATGATAAAAAATTACATGGAAATACTTGTAGATGAAATTTTGAATGAAGTAAAAACACTATACAAAGAATGTCTTAGTGAAAAATGTATTCATAACGTAAAATCTTCTGCCTTAAATAATTTACCAACTTGCTATTTCGATTATGAAACTGATGAATCTGAAAAAAAAGCATTTTTATTAGAAAGACAAAGAAGAATTGCAGTCCTGGCTAAGATTGCAGAATCCGCAGATAAAATTTGTAATTCTTGTAAGGAAAAAAGCAAATAAAAATAGTCCATCCATTGAGGAGGACTATTTTTATTTATGCCTTACATGATTTAAGCCTTGGTTAAACAATCTCAATACATGATCATCATCTAAGGAATATACCATTAGCTTTCCTCTTCTTTCATATTTTACTAAATTTAAATCCCTTAATAGTCTTAACTGGTGAGATATAGCAGATTGGGTCATTTCTAATATATTTGCAATATCACAAACACAAAGTGGGGATTTAGATAAAATATAAATTATTTTTAATCTTGTAAAGTCTGATAAAGTTTTAAAGATAATAGATAATTGTTCCAAGTCTTTTTCCTCATATAAACTATCTTTTAGTTCTTTTATAACTTCTCCATCTACACTGTGACCTGCGCATACTTCCTTTTCTTTTGTTTGTTTATCCATTTTTCATCTCCCCTATTTACTATTTCATTGGAACCATTGGAACTTGAGGATATACTTGTTTTCCAGTCATAGGATCTATATATAGTATCCAATATCCTACTGTATTTTTTCCTTCATACCAAGTATTAAATCCTCTTTGACCATTATTTGGATGCTCTTCTTTTGTAAAAGAGCCTGGAATTGCATATACATAATATTTTACTTCATCAGACTCATTATATAAGCCAAATAAATAGTGATTGTATTTGTTTATCAATTTATTTGGATTAATACCATTATTACATTTATCTTTATTATTTCCACCAGTTATATAAGAGAAGTAAGGCAAAAATGATTTATATTCATTTTCTTTATCCAATTCTACTATCCACCAGTTGAATCCTTCTAAATCATATTTAAATGGGTCTATATATGGAAAAAATCTTAATATGCTTAGGATATACATTGTTGTTTGGTTTTTTTGATTTAACCTTTTTATATGATTTAAATCTATGACTTGTTTTGGAATTTCTTTTTTTACTTCTTCTAATATTGCTTTAGGAGTCCCTTTATATATTTTTTCTGGATTCCTCTCTGGAACTTCATCTTCTATTTCCTCTGGACTTTCCAATTTTTCCTCTGGATCAATTGGTTTTTCTTCATAAGTATCTTCTTCATGAATCTTTTCTTCATGAGTTTCTTCTTGAGTTTCTTCTTGATAAGTACTTTCTTTATTAATTTCTTCTTCACAAGTTTCTTTTTCACAAATTTCTTCTTTATAAGTATTTTCTTCATAATTTCTTTCATCATCAGTTTCTGTATCATCTTCTTCTATAGATCCAGACAATGTATCCATATAATTTTCTATAGACTTATCATCCTTATCTATATAACCACCCAATAAAACCTTATTATCCTTAACCACTACAAGGGCAGATATATCATTTAAAGAGAATCTTTCATTTTCTAATTCTCTTTGTAAAAAATTATACTCTTCTTTACCTCTACCCCATTCATCTGTAAATATTTTACCTAATTTAAAATTACCATTATCTTTTGATAAAAGCAATACATTGTAGACACTTTCTCTTTCTGCATTTTCAATACTAACACTTGCTAATCCTCTGTTTCCTCTTGCTTCTATTTTCCCATGCCCCTTCAAATCGCTTGCTGTCTGGGAAAATTCTTTCTTTAGTATTATAAACTTTCTTGTATATGCCACAAAAATACCCC
>CAZMMV010000116.1:0-3507 GCA_964567475.1 uncultured Tissierellaceae bacterium
GAAAAAATTAAATAAACATTTCAAAAAGGACTGACCTTCGGGTTGGTCTTTTTTTGTGTGGAAAAGTAGGTTGGAAGCTTTATGGTATAATGGGTTTAAAGGTGTTGATAGTAGTTATGGGAGAAGTTACTGAAAGTATTATATCTATTTTTGGAATTATGTTTACTATGGGGGATTTAATAGCAATTTTTGTGGTTTTTATAGCATTTGGTGGAGTAATTATATCTACAATATATACGAATAATACAACTAAAAAAATTAGCAAATCTAATGAAGAGCAACAGTATAAATTAAATCAAAAAAATATTGATGCAAATTTAATAGCTAATGCTCGAATTGAATGGATACAGAGTGTTAGGAAAACTACTTCAGAATTACTAGCTCTATTATTTGAGATACTAAATACTACGGATAAAGACTGCTTACTTGAACCTGTCCTCAAAGCTCAAGAAAAAATAGAGTTACTTATCTTATACTTTGGTCATGAAAGCACTGAGGAAAAATTTAAAGACGATGCATTTTATAATAAAGTTGAAAAAATGGATGGTAAGTCTAAAGACGATATCTTATATAAGATAAGTGATAATTCTAATAAAAACATACTTATAGTAGAATTTTTATCTGAACTGTCAAAAAAACTTTATAAGTTTTATAAAAAAGCTATATCTAATGAGCTTATTAATTTAAAAAATGCCAGAGATAAAAGATTAGATAGATTACAGGATTATGTTTTAGATGAAGAAAAATACGAAGTAGAAGATGATGAAGGGAATAGGTGTATTGTTAGCGATCCTATACTTGATGAAGAATATGAAAAAGGGCTCGGTGATATTGAAAACAAAATTGAGATTATAGAAAACATTCCTCTAGATATAAATAAAGACTTATTAAAATTAAGAGATATTATGAGAATATATTTAAAAAATGAATGGAATGTAGCAAAAAAAGCAAAATAAACTAATTTAATACCACAATAGTAAATTCCACTCAAAAAGGACTGACCTTCGGGTTGGTCTTTTTTTATGTGGTAAAGTAGTATGGAAGTTTTATGGTATAATGGGTTTGAAGGGAAGGGGGAAGTGTTTGAATGATATCTGTTAAAAGAGGAGAGATATATCTAGTAGATTTTGGAGATGAAGATGAAAATATTATTAGAGGAATTAGACCAGCATTAGTAATCCAAAATGATATGATAAATAAATTTGCACCTACTGTTATAGTAGCACCATTAACATCCAATACAACTAATATAAAATTAGATACACATGTAATTGTAAACAAAGAGTTAGGGCTTCCAAGGGATAGCTTAATATTATTAGAGCAAGTTAAGGCTATAAGTAAAAATAAACTTAAAGAAAAGATTTTACAGGTCAGTGATAAGCTTATGATACAAGTTGAGAGTGCATTAAAAGCAGCTACTTCAAATGAAATAATACATAATATGAGTTCGTCTGTATATAAAGAAGTTTATTCACCTGAATATGATTTAAAAGAAATAAAAGAAATGATAGAAAATTCTAATCGCATAAGTAGCAGATTTAAAGAGTGGATTTATGCAGGAGTTATAGGAGCTATAATAGGTTTTATAATTAATTTAGTTCTACCTTTTTAAGACAGAAATTCTTTATAATATAATTTAATTTCACAATAGTAAATTTCCCTTCCTACTTCTATATATATAGTAGGAGGAGATGCAAATGAAATTTGAAAATTTTAGTAAAGAGCATCAAGAGTTTCTGATGTATTGTTTATTTGACCACATCAAGAGTAAGGTTAAGAAGCAAGAAAGCGAAAGAGCTCAGTCGAAGGCTCCTTTGCTAGGGTATTAGGTACCTTCACAAACATTATGTCTAGAAAAGGAAGATACGGTTAAGTCTTAGAGCGTTTGCTTTAGGAGCTTTTTCTATAACTATTAAAAAATAGTGACATAGAACATTAAGAATGATACAATTATAGTATAATATAAACGGTAAATGCAACTTTTAAAATAAACGGGGGATAAAAATGGATTTCATGGAACTTTCGGATTATATAATTGCTTATTGTAATTCATATGATTTTGATATTTCGAATAAAAAACTTCAAAAACTAATGTACTATTGTCAAGCTTGGAATTTGGCTTTAAATGAGGAAGAGTTAATAAAGGATGATTTTGAAGCTTGGAGGCATGGAGCAGTTTTAAGACCTTTGTATTTTAAATATTCAAATTATGGGTATAATAATATATACAAGGAAGCTAGTTTAGTAGATGAAATTCTTAATAGAGTGATTAGTAATATTCCAAGCCATATCTTGAATATAATTAATCGAGTACTGAACTTATATGGTTGTAAAACAGCTGATGAGCTGGAAGATATGAATCACTTTGAAGCTCCTTGGATAGATGCAAGGGGATGCCTAGATGATGATGAAGTTTGTAAAGAAGTAATTGATAAAAATTTAATGAAAATGTATTATAAGTCCAAAGCCTTAGAGAGGGGGATGAAAGAAGTGAAAGATAACACATTCAAATTTTCATCTACTAAATTAAAAAAGGCACAAAAGAACTTAAGAGAAAAAGAAGTTTTTAAAGTGAATGAGGAGAACTATAAGGATTATGAGGAGTTTATCCTAAATTCATATGAGGACACAATAGATATAACGGAGAGAGCAGAATATGTCAGAAAAATATAATGAGGTAGAGGACTTAAAAGATACTAGAGAATTTGTGTTTGGAGAGATTTGGATATTAAGAGACAACTTAATTAGTCTATTACCTAGTGATAGAGTAGTCAACAGAAGAAATATGCATAGCTCTAGACCTGTCTTAGTTGTTCAAAACTGTTTAGAAAATAATGATGAGGAGTCTCTCTTAATAAGAGTTGCTCCTATGTCAACAACTATAAGATTTGAACAGAAATTTGATATTAGATTGCATCCTGCTACAGATGGAGTAAAAGATGAATGTATGGCTCAAGTACAACTTACCCAACCCATATTGAAAAAAGATATGGAAAGAAAAGTAGGAATGATATCTGATGATAAGAAACAAGAGATAGCAGCAGCTAAACTAGAACTTCTAGGTGTAGACTTAAGTAAACAATAAAAATTGAAAGAAAGTCAATTTCAAATATTAGGAAGTCCAAGAATTGTAGAATCACAGTTTAAATTGAATAGAAATTATACTTCAGATAATGAAGTTCATATAAGGTTAGATAGAAAGCTCAGTCGCAAGCTCCTTTAGGGTACCAGGTACCTTCGAAAATTAGATCTCTTACAGGTAGAAATACTTGTGGGAGATCTTGTTTTATCATTACCAGGGTATATGCTACCTTCACAAACTATTAATAGAAAAGAATACATTATACCTTCATATGTAGTTCCAGGAGTATCTAAGAATAAAAGTATATATATGAGTGATTTATTAGGTACGGAAAAGATCAATTTTTATGCAATCTTTATGTAACTGAATTATGAATATGATATAATAGTCTCATGAAGACTTATCAGAAAAATACTTATATTAGG
>CAZMMV010000117.1:0-3467 GCA_964567475.1 uncultured Tissierellaceae bacterium
GGGGTAGTGAAGGTTGATTGGGAACATTTTACGGCCGAGAAAGCAATTCTGATGATGTATTGTGGTTTAAGAATGAAATTTGGGTCAAAAATCGGTGAAAAAGTACTGATTTTTGACTCTTAAAAATAGGGTGTTTGACAGATGACATTGGATAATTAGGGATTTAAAATCAAGGAGGTTATTCATTATGAAACAAGCTATATCTAGTATAAAAGAAAGTATATTTTTGAAAATGTACTTGATATTTTTTTCATTAATTAATTTTGCGTATGTCTTTTTAGAAGTATCTAAATCTAGATACATAAAAGAAAACTCATTAGGTAGCACTATAGAAGAATATCACTTTAAATATCTTGAAAATATTTCTAACATCGCCAATTATTTAGAAATATTGATTATAACTATGTTTGTAGTCTATCTTGTAGCTGCTTTCATAAAAAAAAGAGAAGTTACACATAAAGAATTTTATATTAATTAATTTTAGTTTTTTTGCAATTTTATTTTCAATTAATTATTTAGTTTCTTTGATTTTTTCAGTACCCAGTGGAAATGTAATTCAACAATTGATTATGCCCTTTATAGTAACATTTCTAGTTATAATATATTTTATTATATCTACTTTGTATAAAAGAACTAATAAAATTTAAACAAATTAGTTGCATATTATTGGAGGATAAAATGAAAAGTTTTTCAGAGACATTAAGTTATATTACGAATAAGAAGTTTTAATGAACTTAACTATATGATGCACTAGCCTTAGTCATTGTTACCTACATAGAGGTAATGCAATAGAAGCAGTAATATGTTTAATATTTTTAGTCTCAAATTATTTAGAATTGTTCTATTGCAGAAGCAGAAGATGATGTTCAAAATGGAAGAGTGGGGTCCATGCAGAAATCTTTAGATGATCTTCGTGAATCTCTGGTGGATAGGAAGAAAGGAAATGTATAAGATTCTAAGAACAGATAAGGCTGAAGATCAGCTGAGGGATATAATATATTATATAGCAGATGAATCAGGTAGTATTGATATTGCCCTGAGATATTTAGATAAAATAGAAGAAGCTATCAATCACTTAAAGGATTTTCCTAATTCAGGAAGCATACCAATGTACTCTATTTTAAAAAGACAAGGATATAGAGTATTAATTTTACAAAAGCATCTTGTGTTTTGTAAAGTGAATGATGAAGATGAGACAGTTATTATATATGCTATAGTGGATGGAAGAAGAGAATATAAAAGTTTAATATAGATATATTTTAAAGTTCTATGGCCTATAGTCTTAATTATAGTTTTTTTCTATATTACTATAAAGATTGTAATTAGTAAATAGGTATCTTATTTACAGACTAACGCTAAACGTGGTTCCAAAAAATTGGGAGGGGATTTTATGCAATTTAGAATGAAAAATCATCAATTAACAAAAGAGCAGGTAGAGGATTTATTGGAGAAATCACAGGATTGTGTCCTTGCGACTCATGGTAGTGATGGATTTCCATACGCTATACCAATGAATTTTTTATATTATAATGATAAAATTTACATGCATGGGTTGGCAAAGGGACAAAAAATTGACAATATTAAGCTAAATTCTAAAGTTTGTGTCGAGGTTCATAAAATGTTAGGATTATTATATGAAGATATTGATGTAGCCTGTGATGTAAATGTTAAGTACAATAGTGTTATTGTATTAGGACATGCAAGGCTTCTTACAGATATCGGTGCTAAAAGAGAAATATTAAATAGAATAGTAAATAAATATACTCCTCAATTTTCGGGGAAAGTCCTACCTGATAATATGGTAAAGTGCACTGGCGTTATTGAAGTTGAAATCCAAGAATATACAGGTAAATATTATAAATAAAGTACTTACTAAAGAAAGACTATGTTGGATTATTCAATACCAAGAGGGAGGTAGATATTTATGACATCTTTATTGACCTCTCAAAGCACGTCGAAGTCGTAACACTCCTTGTGGAGGAATAAAATGACTGAAGAAGTAGATGTACTTGTTGTGTAAAGCTTTCCCAAGAGGCCTTAGTTCGATTGGCAAGAAAGCGACTGCTGAAGTAGCGATTCTGATGACGTATTGTGATTTGGAGGATAAATAACAAGGTTCGACCACAACATGAGTGGTTCGAGGGCTAAAAAAGTGTCAAAAATCGGTGAAAAAACAGGAGGGATTTCAAATGAAAAAAATTGCGATATTTAGTTTAATTTTAGTGTTAGTTTCAATCATGTTATTAGGTTGTCAATCAAAGAATCAAAGTGAAAAATCATTATTTTCACCAGGACAAAATCAAGAATTAGTACTAGAACCTCGGGAGGTTATTTATTTAAAAGATTCATCTACCAAGTATTCTCTGGGAGAAGTTGGATCTGAATTTTCTCTTACAAAAGACACTCTAGTTGTCAAAGGAAAAGAACAAATAGAGACATTTAAAATATCTTATGATAAAACAACTATAACTCTTGATGAGTTCCAAGAACAAGTAGAAATGGTGGAAGAACTTCCAGATACAAGTACTTCTAAAAATATTATAAGATATGATTTATGTGAGTCTACTAAAGATTTACCAGGATATAGGTTATATCTTTTAGATGATGATACATATTGGATGGCAACATTATATAATAATAATATTTGGAGGATTATTGGAATGGATGGTTGATATTGGACAAATTAAACATTATTTAAAAATACCGAAGGTGTGTTATTTTAAAACCAAGTTTGTCAAAAGTATAATTGAGTAAAATTTGCTATTAACAGATAAGAAAAGGGTATATAAGAGATTAGAGTAATATGGTGTTAGTAGAGCATGATAAATATGAAGATATACGTATATATGCGAGTGTATACTTGGCTGAGATTGACGAAGTACAGTTAGTGGGAAAGATTACAGAGGAAATGGATGTATTTATATTGGATTCTTCAACTAAAAAATGAGAACGGTAAATGTAAGAAGTAAAAATGGAGAATGGGAAGCTTATTATAGAAGAGAATTCCAAGACCCAAAAGGGACATGGAGTGGATATATATACTAGCTGACATCAAAAGATAAATGCAAATTAATTCTCAAATGGAAGGTAAATAAAGATATATATGAAGATACCCTTGTTTTTGAATAGTAGCTGTGTGTTATAGATAAGGTGTCTAATAATATCTATTTAATCCTTTTTGGTAAAAAACTACTAAGAAGGATTTTTTTATTTAACAGGAAATTTATATTTTACTATTAAATAAAAGGTAAGTGTACAATAAAATCTTTCTTTTTCCGACAATAAATTAACGCTACCCTTCCTTTTGTTTTCTTGACAATGTATTCTACAAGGTGTAAAATGAAATTGATACTACATCATGTAGAGAATAAAAGGAGTGAGTTTATTGGATATAATTAAAATTTCAGATGCCGAATATGAAATAATGGAAATTATTTGGAATGAAGAGGGAGAAATTACTACAGCTG
>CAZMMV010000118.1:0-3432 GCA_964567475.1 uncultured Tissierellaceae bacterium
AAAATATTTTTATAAAAGTTAGATTTATAACTTTATTAATGTATAATAGGGGTACAGTTGAATTTCACTAGCAGTACAGTTCAAAATGAAAAGGGGTTGGATTATATGATTGTACTTAAGGATTTGTCAGTATCTTATGATGGTAAAAAATTAGCTGTTAATAATATAAACCTTCATGTCAAAGAAGGAGAAATACTAGGTGTCATAGGCTCTAGTGGCAGTGGTAAGTCTAGTATGTTGAAAACTATAAATAGGTTAGTTGAACCTAGTTCTGCTAGTCATGTAATTATTGATGGAGATGATATTACAAATTATAGCGAAAAACAGTTAAGAAATGTTAGAAGAAAAATTGGTATGATATTTCAAGATTATAACTTGGTAGATAGATCTTCTGTCTTGGATAATGTTTTAATAGGTAGGCTAGGCTATAAAAATAAATTAGATACCATATTAAGCAAATTTACTAATGAAGAATATGAAGCTGCTAGAAAGTCCCTTATGAATTTAGGCCTTGAGGATAAAATCTTTGAAAGAGCAGATCAGCTAAGTGGTGGCCAAAAACAAAGGGTTGCTATATCTAAAGCCCTTACCCAGAAGCCAAAAATCATTCTAGCAGATGAACCAGTAGCTAGTTTAGATGTAGCTACTTCAAAGGTTATTATGGAATATTTAAAAAAGGTCAACGAAAAAAAGAATATAACCATAGTTATCAATCTACATGATGTTAATCTAGCTAAGAAATATTGTTCAAGAATTATAGCATTACACAAAGGAGAAATTTTATTTGATGGTAAGGCAGGTGAATTAGATGATAGATTACTTGAAAGAATATATCTATAAGGAAAAAAAGAAAAAACTAATCTATCTTATAATATTCTTACTTGCAATGGTATTCTTTGGATTTGTAGTTGAATTTGACATTTTTAGAATTATAAATGGAATTCCCAGCATGATGAACCTATTTAAAAGAATGCTAAAACCAAACTTTTCCTATATTGGTCAAGTAGGAGAAAAATTGCTGGAAACAATTGAAATCGCAGGCATAGCTTCCCTTATAGGAATTATATTCTCTATGCCATTATCTATATTGATTTCTAAAAATATATCTCCCAACCTAGTGCTTTGGAGAATATTAAATATAATATTTGCCCTCTTTAGAACTATTCCGGCTTTAGTTTGGGCAGCTATATTGGTAAGTATCTTTAGTATTGGCAAGTTTTCTGGAATACTTGCCCTTAGTATAACTTCTTTTTTAGCATCCTTAAAAATGTTTAAAGACTATATAGAATCTATAAATCAAAATGTGCTAGATTCAACTAGATCTGTAGGAGCCAGCAATTTTCAAGTTTTAAAATACTGTGTATTTCCTACCATAATAGAACAATCTTTCGCAATCCTTTTCATGGTATTTGAGATTAATATAAGAGGGGCATCAGTATTAGGCTTTGTTGGCGCAGGGGGAATCGGACAAATTATGTGGAGAGATTTAAATCATTTAAGATATGATAATCTATCTACTTTAATATTAGTTCTCCTTTTAATTATATTTATAATAGATTTTATAAGTTTAAATGTTAGAAGAAGATTTAGAAGCTTTTCCATAGATTTTAAATCAATGGATGGATTCAAAAATTATAAAAAAGGTAAAAATATATTTATAGGATTAGCCATATTATTAGTATTTATAGTTAGTTATAATGCCATTGGAATCAATATGGATAGGATGATTGTAGGCTTTAATCAAGGATTAAATATAATTAAAAGAATGGTCAGAGTTGATTTAACATATATGGATAAATTGTTAAAAGGCCTTTTAGAAAGTTTATCTATAGCAGTATTTGCTACAATAATTGGCGGAATATTATCTTTAATTTTAACTTATTTCTCTTCTTATAATTTAAGAAGCAATAAATACTTAGTTGGATTTTTTAAGTTTATAATTAATATACTTAGAACATTTCCATCTATCGTAATAGCTGTAATATTCTTCAGAGGAGTGGGTCCTGGCCCATTATCAGGAGTACTTGCTTTAAGTCTATACACTACTGGAGTCTTGACAAAACTTTATTCCGAAGTTGTAGAAAGTTTACCAGATAATTTATTGAATAGTATAAAAGTAACAGGGGCTAACAACCTAGCAGTATATAAAGAAGGTGTAATTCCTGCCACCTTACCTAACTTCATAAGTTTGATATTATATAGGTTAGAATCTAATATGAGAAACAGTACAGTACTTGGAATAATCGGTGCAGGTGGAGTCGGTACATCTCTAACTATGAACATAAATTGGAGAAATTGGGAAAGAGTTGGCCTATTAATATTGGGAATAGCTATAACAGTCTTTATAATAGACCTTATTAGTAATAGAATAAGAAAGAAATATATATAAGTTTAAATAAAGCAGTTAAGGTAAAAAGCCTTAATCAATAAAAAAATAGTGGAATAAATTTATTCCACTATTTTTTATCAAATCTTAATCTAATTCTACATCCATTATCTCTGCTGTTTTATTTATAACTTCATAATCCTTTGCAGTGGCTTTTTTAAATCCATGGATATTGAAAAGATCTTTCATTAATTCCTTAGCTTCTGGAATATCATCTAAACCAGTTAAAGTCTCTATTAACTTTGCTTTAGTTTCCTCATCCATATCTGCTCTAACAGTTACAGATACACCAGGAATTAAATCTGTTTTTGCAATTTCTTTTAATTCTTCTTTCGCCGTAGGGAACTCTTTTTCGTATCTAGTTACAATGTGTTCAAAAGTTGCTATAGCATCAACGTCTCCATTTAACAATAATTGTAATGATTTATCATGTCCGCCACTATATTGGTAAGTAATATCTTTTTCTAAATCTATTCCATGTTCTATTAAATATGCTCCTGGGAATAAATAACCAGATGTGGATGATGGATCTACAAAAGCTATGTTTTTACCTTTTAAATCATCAACACTTTCAATTTCGCTATCTTGTCTCACTAATATAACAGAATTATAACCTGAAGTACCGTCATCATCTACAGCAGTTAATATAACTTCTGCATCGCTTTCCTTATTTGCTAGTGAATATGCAAATGGTGGTATTATACCAAAGTCAACTTGTCCAGAACCTAAACCTTCTACTACACCAACATAGTTTGTAGCAGTAAATTCTTTTACTTCTCTGCCCATAGATTCACTTAACATTTCAGAAAGTGGTTCCAAAGATTCTACTAAAGTATCTGCATCAACCAAAGGAACAAATCCCATAATCAAGGCTTCATCTTTGTCTTTGCCTCCACATGCAGTTGAAAATATAAGAACTAAACTAAGCACTAATAAAAACAAACCTTTTCTTCTCATTCTAATCCCCCTTTTTTTGGTAATATCTCTTATTCAAGGATATATTATATAGGATTAAAAATCAAGACCTAGGAAACTGTTGATTTTAG
>CAZMMV010000119.1:0-3414 GCA_964567475.1 uncultured Tissierellaceae bacterium
ATACTAAGTTCCTCTGAAGTCTTTGAACCCTTATTTAATATCTTAATAATTGATTTTTCTAATTTATCTAGATCATTAATCTGACTATTATATGTAGTATTATCAATTACTTTCTTTTTATATTTATATCTATCTTCTATTTGCAACTGTTCGCTATGTAAATAAACTCTGGCACCATCATAGATTAATTGATTACTCCCCTTACTCTCCAGTTTATATATATTGTCTGGAACTGAAAAAACTTCTCTAGAATATTTTTTCCCATAATCAGCAGTAATTAAAGATCCACTTTTTCTTCCTGCTTCCACAACTAATATCTTGTGAGACCAAGCACTAATAATTAAATTCCTTTTAGGAAAATATCTAGGATTTGGTTTAACTCCAGGTGGATATTCAGAAATAACAGCTCCATTTAAGACTATTTCTTCCATAAGTTCTATGTGTTCTGGAGGATAACATATATCTAGTCCATTTGCCAATACAGCAAGAGTATAGCCCCCTGCTTTTATAGAAGAAGTATGGGCATATCCGTCTATACCCTTAGCCATGCCACTTATTACTGGTATATTTTCTTTAGCCAAATAAGTAGCAGCATCATGAACTATTGTCTTTCCATATTGGCTACATCTTCTAGCCCCTACAATGCCAACTCCCATACTATTTTCTATTAAATTTCCCTTATAATATAATAAAGTAGGCATTTCTTTAATTTTCTTAGCCTTTAAAGGATATAACTCATCATCTAATGTCAATATTTTAATATCCAAATTATTAATATTATCAAGCATAATTTTAGCAGTTTCCAAAGACCTCTGTTCAATTATTGTTTTTGCTGTCTTGTTTCCTATACCATTACATCCTAATAACTCACTTAAACTAGCCCTATAAACATTTTCAGGATTATTAAATTTTTCTAACAATAATCTTTGTCTCTTAGGACCCACACCACTAATTTTAGTCAACCAAATCCAATATAACAAAATTACGCCACCTTTTTTAATCTAAATAGTATTCATTCTTATCTTTTCTTTATCTAAATCTCTTGATAAGAGAACATTCATTATATGTTTATTTTTGATATCAACTGAATTATCAAGGTCTGCAAACGTTCTAGCTATCTTTAAAAACTTGTCATATGTTCTAGCACTGTATCCATATTTGTCATAAGCCATTTTCAGTAATTCCTTGGACTCTTCGTCCAACACACAATACTTCCTAACAAGTTCAGGAGTCATCTGTGCATTGCAATTCACCCCTTCTACATCTTTGTATCTCAATCTTTGTATTTTTCTTGCAGCCTCTACTCTTCCTCTTAACTTCTCTGAGGATACACCCTTTCTTTCATCTGTTAATTCCATAAAATCAACTGTATGTACATATTTTTGTATGTCAATCCTGTCAAGTATTGGTCCAGAAACTTTTTGTCTATATTTCAATACTTCATAATCAGTGCATTTACATTTCTTAGTTCCATGATAACCACAAGGACATGGATTCATAGCTGCAATAAACATAAAATTTGCTGGATAAGTATTTATATTATTAACCCTGGCTACTGTCACATTTTTATCTTCCATAGGCTGTCTTAATGCATCTAAAGTCTTTTTACTAAACTCCGCCACTTCATCAAGAAATAAAACACCATTATGTGCCAAAGAAACTTGTCCTGGCATGGCATTATTGCCACCACCTATTAAAGAATTTAAAGAAGCACTATGATGGGGCGCTCTAAAGGGTCTTTGGGTTATTAAATCTCCCTTGCTTTTCAATAATCCTGCTACACTATATATCTTAGTTACTTCTAGGGCTTCTTCTTCCCCCATTTTAGGTAAAATAGTTGGTATTCTTTTGGCAATCATAGATTTACCACAACCTGGAGTCCCCACCATAAGCATATTATGTCCACCTGCAGCTGCTACTACTATATATTCTATTAATACATCTTGCCCCTTAACATCTTTAAAATCAATTAGATAACTTATTTTAGAGTCTACATCAGTATTATCTACAAATGTATCAGCTTGAACTTTTCCCTCTATAAAATCAATAATAGATTTTAAATCTTCAAATCCATATATCGATACTCCCTTTACTAAGGAAGCCTCTTTTCTGTTTTCTTGAGAAATTATAATATTTTTTATTCCAGCCTTTTTAGCAGCTATAACCATGGGAAGTACACCAGTACATGGTCTTAATTTACCATTTAAAGATAGTTCTCCAATGAATCCAAAATCACTCAAATCAAGATCCTTAGCTAGTATCTGATCCGATTGAATTAGCAGTCCAATGGCCATTCCTAGATCAAAATGAGATCCTCTTTTTTTAATGTCACTTGGAGCTAGATTTATAACTATTTTCATTTTTGGAAATTCATAGCCTTTACATATAATAGCTGCTTGAATTCTCTCACTTGACTCTTTTACAGCTCTATCTCCTAAACCTATTATTGAAATGGAAGGTTGTCCATATATTGTATCTGTCTCTATTTCTACTTTATATCCTTCTATTCCAGAAATAGCAAAACTATTTATAATAGCTGCCATCTACTCATCCTCCATTTTTTCTTTAATTTCCTTATCAATTGCTAAATTTATATCTATAGATTCAACATACTTCATATATAAAGATCTACTTTTATCTTTAAAATAAGAAAGTATCTTGTCATCATCTATTATCTTATCACTATCAGCATCTAGATAATCATTATAACTACTCCATTTATATTCTAAAGGCTCATTAACCATATTAGCTTTTACTGGATTTAGATGGATATATCTACTTACTTGCAAATTATATGGATCATTTTCTATGATTTCTGATTTATATCTACCGTCATACAAACTACCTGTAAAATTATATTTTTTGTTAAAGTATTTGGTATAATTTCTATTTACATCCCTCATTATATTCCAGATTTCATCATCTACTGTTTCTATTTGAAGATGTACATGATTTGTCATAAGGCAATATGAATATAAAATAAATGGATATTTTTGCATAACCATTTCCAGAATTTCTAAATAAACCCCATAGTCCCCTTCATCCTTAAAAATATCTGACCTCCTAATTCCTCGAATCATAATATGATAAATTGCACCAGGATACCAAACTCTTTCTTTTCTAGACATAAGAAATCACCTCATAGTATTTTCAGATAGTTTCCTTAATTCAAATATAACAGTTTACAGTAACATTTTCAATAGGAAAACTAAAAGATCTCCCACAAGTATTTCTACCTGTAAGAGATCTAGTTTATTTCTTTATTTAGTTCAGTCCGTTTACTTCACTACTTTAGTTTACGAAGGTACCTGCTACCCTAGCGCGACAAAAGTCGGGTTGTACCCGGTAGCTTTCTATACCGTTTTTCATATTCTATAGCTTTGTTTCTTATAAAGTCGGTAATATCATCATCTT
>CAZMMV010000120.1:0-3384 GCA_964567475.1 uncultured Tissierellaceae bacterium
GAAAATTCTTTCTTTAGTATTATAAACTTTCTTGTATATGCCACAAAAATACCCCCTTCTTACATTTTACTTAATTATATGTGTAAAGGAGGTAAACATTTACTTATCTTTATAAAATCTTCTGTAGATAAGTTTTCTGCTCTCTCAATATGAGCTATATTTGCTTGGTCAAGGGCTTGTTTTATTGTTTCTTTTTCCAAGTCAAATCCATAGCTTGACAAACAATTTAATATTGTTTTTCTTCTCTTTGAAAAGCTAGCCTTAACTACTTGAAAAAATTTATCTTTATCTACATCTGGTAATTGTTTTTTTATATTAAGTTTTATTATTGCAGAATCTATTTTAGGTTGTGGCATAAATACTGTTTTAGGAACTTTTAATATTATTTCTGCTTTAGTATAAAAATCTATAAACACTGACAAGGAACCGTATTGTTTGCTCCCAGCTGGAGATGCCATTCTATCTGCTACTTCTTTCTGTACCATAACTACTATAGATTCTATATTTAAATTTTCTTCTATTAATTTTCCTATAATCGGTGTAGTTATATAATATGGTAGATTTGCTACTACTTTAACTGATTTATTCTCAAATCTTTCTTCAATAAGTTTATCTATATCTATATCTAATATATCTCCATGAATTATTTCAATATTATCGTATTCTTCTAAGCTCTGATCTAATATTGGTAAAAGTTTTCTATCTATCTCCACTGCAATTACTTTTTTTGCATTGATAGCTAACTCTTCTGTTAAGGTTCCTATGCCTGGACCTATTTCCAATACATAGTCTTCTTTTGTGATTTCCGCTTTCTTCACTATATTTCTAACTATATTTCCGTCTATTAAGAAATTTTGCCCCAAGCTTTTAGAGAATCTAAATCCATGACTAGATAAAAGATCCTTTACATACGAAGGGGAGTATAATCTTTTATTTTCCATTTATTTTTCAATCCTTCCTAGGGCCTTTTCAAATTCATCTCTAGTTATACCAAAGTTATTTAATCTATTTAAAAGTTGTTTTGAATTTGAATAGCCTATACCTAGTATTTCTCCTAGCTTCTCTCTTTTTATTTTTGAATCTTCTCCACCGGCTAAACCTAATTTTAAAAGTTCTATTTTTGTAAATTCATTTGTTTTTTCTATACTAATAGGCCTTGCCTTTGATATTGCTTCTATTATATCTTCTTTTTTTGCATTTTCTACTCCTATATCATCTTTATTCAATGACTTGGCTTGAGGTAAAAATGCGTGTTTACAATTTTTAATATGCTTTGATAAATCTTTTCTAATCTGTTCTCCTGCATAATCAGGATCTGTAAGGATAATTAGACCTCTCTTTTCCGATATGGTCTTTAAAGTATTTATCAACTTTTTTCCATAACAAAATCCTCCTGTGGCTATAACTTCAACATCTAAAGCAGCTTTAACAGCAGTAATATCATCTTTACCTTCTACAACTATAACTTCTTTTATCAATAGAAACCAACTCCTAATTTTAAAATGTAGATTAAAGCCAAATACAAAACATAAATCCTTGACAAGCTCAGAATGACAGCAAGAAACTAAGAATAAGACCTATAAATTAGTCCTATTGTACTGTTATTCTAGCTAAACAATGTCATCCTGAAGGCAGTCAAGGATCTTATCTTTTCATGCATTATCTTTACTTAATTCCGAATAAATCTCTTGTGTTTCTATTTGTAGCTTTAGCTAATTCTTCATAAGATATACCTCTTAAATCTGCTATAGTACCTGCCACGTATTTTGTATATATTGGTTCATTTCTCTTACCCCTATATGGTTCTGGTGTTAGGTAAGGACTGTCTGTTTCTACTAATAGCTTATCTAAAGGAACTGCTTTAGCAACTTCCTTTGGTACTCTTGCATTTTTAAATGTTACTGGTCCTGCTAAGGATATATAAAATCCTAGTTTTATAAATTCTTTTGCTAATTCAACACTACCTGAAAAGCAATGTAGTACTCCTCTTAAAGTTCCATCTTGAGCTTCTTTTATAATGTCTAAAACTTCTTGATCTGACTCTCTTGAGTGAACTACTATTGGTAAATTTACTTCTTTAGCCAATTTTATTTGTTCTTTAAACCATTTTTTCTGTATATCTCTAGGTGAATTATCATAATGAAAATCCAACCCTATTTCTCCTATGGCTACTACCTTATCTCTAGCTGCAAATGACCTCAATATTTCTATAGTTGATTGGTCAACTTCCTTTGCAGAATGAGGATGTATACCTACTGCTGCATAGATATTTTCATGTTTATCTGCCAAAGCAGCGCTAGCTATACTAGTCTTTAAATCTGATCCTATGTTTATTGCTAATTCTATACCATTTTCCTTTAATTCTTTGATCAATTTATCTCTATCTCTATTGAATCTTGTATCATCTAAATGTGCGTGACTATCTATTATCATTAAACTCCACCTTTCTTATGAAATACTTGCTCCTGATTGTATATCTTCTAGGGTAGATACTAGACTTAATTTACCGTCTTTATCTTCTGCTGCTAAGACCATTCCCTTTGATTCTACGCCTCTTAATTTAACAGGTTTTAGATTTGTTATAACTACTACCTTCTTACCCACTAAATCCTCTGGTGAATAAAATTCTTTTATTCCTGATACGATTTGACGTTCTTCCTGGCCTAATTTTACTTTTAATACATATAATCTATCTGCATTTGGATGGTCTTCGCAAGATAATATTTCTGCTGTCTTTAATTCTACTTTATCAAAATCATCTAATGTTATTATTTCATCTTTTTCTTCTACTGTTTCCACTTTAGCTACCTTCTTTCCTTTTGTCCTCTGTTTTATAAGTTTTTCATTTGCCTCGTTAAGCTTTACTAATTCCTTATCTATTTCAAGTCTTGGGAATATGGCTACTGCACCTTCAACCTTAGTATCCTTTTTAATCATATTCCAAGTTTTTGCATCTTCCCATTTTACTTCTTCTTTTAATCCTAACTGTCTTCTTATTTCATTTGAAGTTTTTCCCATAAATGGTTTTATTAATATAGAAATAATTCTTAAGCTTTCTGATAGATTACACAATACTGTGTCTAATCTAGCCTTATTTTCTTCTCTCGCCAATATCCATGGACCTGTTTCATCTATATATTTATTTGTTCTTCTTATTAGTTTCCATATTTCTTCTAAGGCTACAGAAAAGCTTAATTTATCCATATTTTCTTCTACTTTGTCTGCTACTGAAGTTCCTAGTTTTATTAAAGATAGATCAAATTCTCCCTCTAATGATGATGATGGAATAATTCCGTCATTGTATTTTTCTATCATTGTAATTGTTCTATTAACTAAATTACCTAAATCATTAGCTAAATCTGAGTTTAATCTTTGTAAAAACTT
>CAZMMV010000121.1:0-3382 GCA_964567475.1 uncultured Tissierellaceae bacterium
ACATAGGAAAAAATAATTGTGGTATAATAAATCAAGAGAAGTCTATATTATTGGAGGGTAAAATATGAAAAAAAATATATATGTACTTTGTGGTGGAAAATCTGTTGAACACGAAGTATCTTTAAAGAGTGCTTCGGCAATAATTAATGCTATAGATAGAAAAAAATACAATGTCTATCCTATATATATTACACATGAAGGGGTATGGTGTAATTTAGGCTTATGGAGTAAAAATATCGAAGACCCCAATGAATTAAATAAACCTTGTGATTCTACTGTGGGAGTTTCCATGGGAGAATTTTTAACTAAAGAATTAGATGAAAATAAGGAAAATATAGTTTTCCCTGCTTTACATGGACTAAATGGAGAAGATGGTACTATACAAGGATTTTTAGAATTATTAAATATTCCTTATGTGGGAAATGAGGTACTTTCTTCTTCCCTTGCCATGGATAAGGTATTTACTAAAGATTTACTATGTAAATATAATATTCCTCAGGTAAAGTATGTTTCATTTAATCATTATGATTGGGAAAACCACAAAGAAGAATGCTGTAAAAAAACAGAAAAGAATCTAAGCTACCCATGCTATGTAAAGCCCTCAAATGGTGGATCTAGTGTTGGCATCAATGTGGCTAACACAAAAGAAGAACTAGAAAAATCTATTGAAGAAGCCTTTTTATATGATGGAAAAGTAGTTATTGAAGAAGATGCTCTTGCTCGTGAAATGCAAATCTCAGTAATAGGTAATCATGAACCAAAAGCCTCATTACCTGGAGAATTTATTATGGAAAGACCTTTCTTTGACTATAATGCAAAATACATAGATGGAAAACTAATACCTGTAATACCTGCTAAATTAGATCCAGAAATAACTGACTTAGTTAGAGAACTTGCAGTAAAAACTTTTAAGATATTAAATTGTAATGGCCTTGCCAGAGTTGATATATTTGTTACAGATGAAAACAAAGTATTTGTAAATGAAATCAATACTATGCCTGGTTTCACTCCTGTAAGTATGACTCCAGTCTTATGGCAAGCTACCGATGGGACTAGTTATGGTGAATTAGTTGAAATTCTTATAGCTTTAGCTCTTGAAAGATATGAGGAGAAAAAAGCTATAATTAATAGGAGAGATATTTAATGATAGTAAGAAATTTAAAAGAAATTCAAACAATGTGTGGAGGATTTGGATTAAAGGAAAAATATGAAGATATAGAAATAAAAGGTGTATCTACTGATTCTAGAAATATATCCAGTGAAAATTTATTTATTCCATTAGTAGGTGAAAATTTTAATGGACACAAATTTATCCAAGATGTAATAGATAAAAAAATAAAAGCTGCACTATGGTCTAGAAATGAGCCAATACCAGCTATAGACTTTCCTTTTATTTTAGTCAATGATACTACTCTAGCATTACAAGAACTAGCCAAATCATATTGTAAAGATATCGGACCTAAGGTAATAGGTATAACTGGCAGTAATGGAAAAACATCCACTAAAGATATATTGGCAAGTCTACTGGGAACACAATATAAGACTCATAAGACTAAGGGCAACTTTAATAATGAAATTGGAAGTCCCTTAACTTTACTTGAAATGGATGAAGATACAGAAATGGCAGTTATTGAAATGGGCATGGATGGTTTCGGTCAAATAGAATTGCTTACTAATATAGCTCCTCCTGATGCTGCAATACTCACAAATATCGGAGAAGCTCATCTTGAAGGATTAAAGACCAAAGAAAATATTGCAAAGGCTAAACTTGAAATTTTAAAAGGATTAAAAAAAGATAAATTATTTTTATATTATGGTGATGATTCTATGTTAAGAGAACAAGTAGAAAACATGAATTCATCTCATGAGATTAAAAGCTTTGGTAATAAAGAATTTAATGATTATCAAGCAGAAATTCTTTTTATAAATGAAAAGGGAGCCAGCTTCCATCTTAAAAAGCCTGAGTACCCTGAAATGTTTTTACCTATGTTAGGAAAACATCAAGTATTGAATGCTACAGCTGCTATTGCCATTGCTGAATATTTTAATATATCTTTTGAAAATATTGAAAGAGGTCTAGAAAATATAGATAAAACTGGAATGAGAAATGATTTAATAAAAGCTAGTGGATTTTCTATACTAGATGATTCTTATAAATCAAATCCAGCATCAGTATTAGCAGCATTGACTACAATATATGACATTGAAGGATATGATCAGAAAATTGTTGTATTAGGTGATATGCTTGGTTTAGGTGATGAAGAAATTGATATGCACAAGGAAATCGGTCTAAAAATACGTGAAGATAAGATAGATTATGTATTTACTATTGGAAATCTGGGACAATATATTCATGAAACTGCTAGGTTAAACTTCCCACAAGATACAGTATTCCATTTTAGTAATAAAAAAGATCTAGTTGCAAAAATAAATGAAATTATAATTTCAAATGCCTTAGTTTTGGTAAAAGCCTCAAGATCTTTAGCTATGGAAGAAGTTGTAGAAGCATTAAAAAAGGACATAAATCTTTTATAGATTTGTCCTTTTTTTATTATATATCAATCTATCATCTTTCTTTCCTTATCATAAAAATTCAAAGCTTTATTTTAGTGGATAAATACCCTGTATATTAATCTTATTTTTATAAGTTATTTTGCAATATCTTTAACAATTTTTACAATTAACTTGGAAGCTAACTTCATTGATTCTATTGAAACAAATTCAAATCTTCCATGATAATTATAACCACCTGTAAATATATTGGGAGTAGGAAGACCCATATAAGAAAGCCTTGCTCCATCAGTTCCTCCCCTTATAGCTTTGATATCTGCTTCTATTTCTAATTCTTTCATAGCATTTTCCGCTAATTCTACAATTGCAATATGAGGTTCTATTTTTTCTTTCATATTATAATAGGAATCTTTTATTTCTAAGTTAATTATATCTCCATACTTATCATTTAAGAAATCTACTGCTTTGGTCATGTAACTCTTTTTTTCTTCAAACTTTTCCATTGAATGATCTCTAATAATATAATTCATACTAGTATGATCTATAGCTCCATCTATCTTTGTTAAGAGATAAAATCCTTCATAGCCTTCTGTATGTTCTGGTACTTGTGCCTTAGGAAGCATATTGTCAAGTTCCATAGCTATCTTAAGAGAATTTATCATGATATCCTTTGCAGTTCCAGGATGAACATTTTTCCCTTGAATTTTAATACTTGCACCTGCTGCATTAAAGTTTTCATACTCAAGTTCCCCTAAAGGTCCTCCATCTATTGTGTATGCAAAATCTGCATCAAATCCTTTAACATCAAATAGATCTGCACCTCTACCTATTTCTTCATCAGGTGTAAATCCTATTTTAATATCTCCATGTT
>CAZMMV010000122.1:0-3323 GCA_964567475.1 uncultured Tissierellaceae bacterium
AAGATTATTCCTTTAGATCTTTTCATTTTTCACCTCAGTTTATGTAACTTATAAACAAATAAATTGAAACATTATAAGTCATATTATATATTGTTACAAATAATATATACCATAAAATAAAAATATTCAAGATATTATTGATTTGAATTATAGCTACTAAGAATATTCAAGATATTATCTAATATAAAAAGTCTATTTTCTAAGAAAATAGACTTTTTATATTTATACCCTTTTTATTTTTATACCTTAATAAGCATCAATATAGATTTGCTCTAATTCTTTTATTGATGGATATCTAGGATTTGATCCCGTACATTGATCATCAAATGCCTGATTAGACATTTTATCTAGTGAATCAATATATTCTTGTTTATTAACTCCAAACTCACTAACAGACATCGGCAAGTTTACTTTTGATTTCAATTCATCTATTGCTTCTATTAACAATTCTACCTTTTCATCATCAGTTTTCCCACCTAAATTTAGGTGTTCCGCTATTTTAGCATATCTCCTCTTAGCATTTGGATATCTATATTGAGAAAAAGCTGCTTGTTTTCTTGGATTATCTACAGCATTAAATCTAATTGAATGGTTTATTAATATTCCATTTGCAACTCCATGAGGAACTTTATGGAAAGAACCCATTTTATGTGCAAGTGAGTGACATATTCCTAAGAATGCATTTCCAAATGCCATTCCTGCTAAAGTTGCCGCGTGTCCCATCTTCTCCCTAGCTTCTATATTAGTTGTTCCTTCATTGTATGCTACTGGCAAATATTCAAATATTATCTTTAAAGCTTCAAGTGCAACTGCATCTGTAAAATCAGTTGCCATAGTTGACACATAAGATTCTATAGCATGAGTAACTGCATCAATTCCTGAAGATGCTGTTAAGCCTTTAGGCATATTCATCATAAGATCTGCATCTACTATAGCCATATCCGGCGTTAATTCATAATCTGCTAGAGCATACTTAACTCCACTATCTTCATCTGTAATTATACTAAATGGAGTAACTTCAGAACCGGTTCCCGCTGAAGTTGCTACACAAATCATCATAGTCTTTATCCCTAGTTTTGGAAAACCATAAACTCTTTTTCTTATATCTGCAAATCTTAAAGCTAAATCTTCAAATACTTCTTCTGGATACTCATATAAAACTTGCATTATCTTTGCAGCGTCCATTGCAGAACCACCACCAAGACCTAATATTACATCTGGTTCAAATGCCTTAATTTCTTCTACACCCCTTCTTGCTATTTGAAGCGTAGGATCTGGTTTAATATCAGTATATACCTTATGTGCAATACCATGCTCATCTAATATCTTAGTAACTTTATCTGCATACCCTAAATCATATAGAACCTTATCTGTTACAATAAATACTCTTTTCTTATTTAAATCTTTTAATTCAGCTAATGCCATAGGTAAACATCCATATTTAAAATAAACCTTTTCTGGTACTTTGAACCATAACATGTTATCTCTCCTCATTGCAACAGATTTAATATTTAATAGTTGTTTTACTCCTACGTTTTCAGATACAGAGTTTCCTCCCCAGGATCCACATCCTAAAGTCAGTGAAGGAGCAAGTTTAAAATTAAATAAGTCCCCTATACCTCCATGAGAAGATGGGGTATTTATTATAATTCTACCCGTTTTCATTACAGAAGAGAATTTTTCTATTCTATCTTTACATTTCATTTCATTCGTATATAAAATAGATGAATGTCCCATTCCACCTTGTTCAACTAACACCCTACTTATATCTAAAGCTGCATCAAAATCTTCTGCCCTATACATAGCAAGAACAGGCGATAATTTTTCATGTGCAAATGGCTCATCTAAATCTGTAGATTCTACCTCTCCAATTAAAACTTTTGCTGTTTCAGGAACTGTAAATCCTGCTATTTCTGCAATCTTAAAAGCCGATTGTCCTACTATATCTGGATTTACTCCACCATTTTTATTAAGTATCACCTTTCTTAATTTATCAGCTTCTTGTTCGCTTAATATATAAGCTCCTCTTTTTATAAACTCTGCCTTAACTTTATCATATACTGAATCTACTACTTGAACAGATTGTTCTGATGCACAAATAACTCCATTATCAAATGTCTTAGATAATAAAATTGAATTTACTGCCATCTGCAAGTCTGCTGTTTCATCTATAAGAGCTGGCGCATTTCCTGGTCCAACACCTACTGCTGGTTTTCCTGATGAATATGCGGCTTTAACCATTCCAGGTCCACCTGTTGCCAGTATAAGATCTGCTTCTTGCATAATCATTTGTGAAAGTTCTATTGATGGTTCATCAACCCAAGCAATTATTCCTTCTGGAGCACCTGCTTTAACTGCAGCATCAAGAACTATTTTCACTGCTTCTATAGTACATTTTTTTGCCCTTGGATGAGGAGAAAAAATAATTCCATTTCTTGTTTTCAAAGCTATTAACGCATTAAATATTGCTGTTGATGTAGGGTTTGTAGTAGGTACAACTGCTGCAATTATACCTACAGGTTCAGCTATCTTTTTAAATCCAAAATCTTGAAATTCTTCTATTACACCACATGTTTTTGTATTCTTATATGCATTATATATATATTCTGACGCAAAGTGATTTTTTATTACTTTGTCTTCCACTATACCCATCCCTGTTTCTTCAACAGTTAATTTTGATATTGGTATTCTTGCATCATTCGCTGCCATAGATGATGCTAAAAATATTTTGTCTACCTGTTCTTGAGTAAATTTAGAATATTGTTTTTGTGTTTCTCTAAGTTCTTCCATTCTTAATAAAAGTTCTTGTTTATTAGTTACAGCCATTCTAACAACCCCTTTTCTATTTAGATAAACTTTGACAATATAATGGCAAGAATCAAAATCACTATAAATTATGTGCTATATTATAATCCCTCCTATTTATACTTATCACAGATTTTAAAGTTATCTTTCCATGAACATATCATAGCCTAAATATTTAGAATTGTCAAACTCCTTTAGTGAGATAGAGAATCCTTTTTATATTATTCATGACTAATATTTCAATCTTCCACAAGCCTATTTATTTAAAAAGCAATTTTCTTTTAAGAGGATTTGTTTGAAAATACTAATTCACAGGAATAATCACTATTGTTAATTTTCTAAAACTAACCCCCGGGCAATTAATAAAATAATTACACCAGGGGTCATAGTAAAATTTCATATGAAATTTTTATTTTCAACTTACTTTTATTATAGATTTTTCTTAATATAAATTCAACCTAAGTTCCCTAGATAAATCTTTCATTATTCCATATCCAACTATTGAATTTCCACATTGA
>CAZMMV010000123.1:0-3284 GCA_964567475.1 uncultured Tissierellaceae bacterium
TAAAATTCTTCTATTATAAGTTTCTTATCTTCTGGAGATACCATTCTCATATTAGCTATTTGAAGAGTTAATTCTTCTATTTCTTCTTCATTGAGGTGTTTGAAAACTTCAGCTGATTTCTGAGGACCTAAAGCTATAAGTAAAATTGCAACTTTTTCTTTTCCTTCAAAATTTCTTTTAGCCATATTATCTCCTCCTATTCATTTAACCAATTTCTAAGTAGTTGTGCCACGGATTCTGGCTCTTTCTCTATGAAGTTTTCTATTTGCGATTTCATTTTAGATTCTTCAGCTTTAAATTCTAAATCCTCTACTTCTTCTTCTATCATAGATTTTTCTGTTAAAAGTTCTTCTAATTCTTCTGAATCTTGTTTTGCTTTTCTTCTACTATAGAAAATAAATCCAGCTAATATAGCTAATGCAATTATCATTGGTAATAAAATATATAACCAATTAAAAGATTTGTCTTTTCCAAGTAATCCATCTTCATCTTTAATATTAAAGCTTTCTGCCTTCACTTCAACTTGCTTAGTATCTAATCCTGTTGCCGCATAAATTAAATCTACAAATTCGTTTTCTCTTTCTTCTGACATCTCTCCATCTGCTAATGCATCTTTATTTAAAATAACTGCCACAGTAATACTTTCCACCTGACCTGGAGCTTGTCTTATTTCTTTGTTTATTTGATTTAATTCATTATTTATTATTCTACTTACTTTATCATACCTATTTGAATTATCATCTAGCATTTGATAGTCTTCTGTATTTTCCTCAACTCCAGGTATTCCTCCTTGTTCCCCACCTATCATATGTTCTTCTACTTCTTCTAAGGAACGGACAAGCCCTTCTTCATTACCCTCTATTGGAGGAGCAAATTCAACGATTGTAGTCTTTTGACTATCCATATTTATTTTCACACTTGACATTACATCAACATTGCCAAATCCTACAATGTTTTCTAGAAATCTTATTATACTATGATTAATCCTTGTTTCAATATCTTGTTTTATAACAAAAGCGTCAGTAGCTAAAACATCATTTTCATTTTCTTCACCTAAAAGTCTTCCCTCATCATCTATCACTCTAACATCTTCTGCTTGCATAGTTACAGCTCCCGCAACTAAATGTTTTATAGAGTTAACCTTTTCTAGCGATAAAGGCTTATTACCACCTTTTTCAATATATATAGATGCTGTAGTTTTAGTATCATCATTTTGCAATACAAAATTTGTAGTATCTTTTTCATTTATAAAAACTTCAGCACTAGCAATTCCATCTATTTCACTTATTTTAGAAGACAATTGACTTCTAAGAGCTAATTTCATTCTTTCTTTTTTATCGTATTCAGTCATTGTCCAACTAGTATCATTAAAAGCATCTATGTAATCATAACCATCTTTAGGAAGACCATATGTAGCTAATTCAATTTTAATCTTACTTTTCATTTTTTCAGGAACCATAATGCTTCTGTCATTTTTACCTGTCTTCCACGCAACATCCATTTCATCTAACTTGCTTGTTATTTCTCCCATATCTTTCAAACTTAAGTCTCCATATATAACTGAATATTTAGTGCGTGTTAACATTAAAATAAATATAGTAAAACTAATAAGTAATATTAAACTAATAGATATAATTCCTATCCTTTTCTTTTTATCCATAGAAGTCCAGTATTCAGTTATTTGATTTTGTAATTTCTTTAAAGATTCTAGCACCATTACACCTCTATTCTATACATTTCTATATTTGCGTTCTCATTATTTCTTTGTATGCATCTACTATTTTATTTCTTATACCAAGCGTAATTTGTAGTGCTACATCTGCCTTTTCAGAAGCAATAGTAAGTTCATGAAGATTATCCAACTCTCCTACAGAAAGCTTTTTCTTAAGATCATCACTATTTTTTTGAGATTCATTTACTCCATCCATAGCTTCTATTAAAAAAGAACTAAAATTATTTTTATTTCCTTTAACTATCTTATTATCATCGTAATCATTAAAACTTAAAAAATCTTTAATATTATTTATTTTCATTTACTAACCCCTTCCAATCTCTAATGCTTTCATTAACATAGATTTAGATGAATTAATCGCAGTAATATTTGCATCATAAGACCTCTGAGCACTTATTAAATCAACCATTTCCTTTACAGTATCTACATTTGGCATCTTTAGATATCCATTTTCATCTGCATCAGGATGTCCTGGTTCATAGACTAGTTTAAAAGGTGAATCATCTTCAACAATTTTTCTTATCTTTACACCTTTATTATTAATCTTATTTTTACTCTTATATTTAGATAAATGATTTTCAAATGAATTAGGCTTATTATCTTCAAAGACTACCATTTGTCTCCTATAAGGCATTCCTCCTGTACTTCTAGTAGTATTTACATTTGCCATATTTTTTGAAATTATATCAATCCTAGTTTTTTCAGCATTTAATGCTGAAGTTGATATATTAATAGAATTAAACATACTCACTATTATTTACTCCCTTCTTGAATAACATTTTTGATTTTTCTAAAATCATTTGTTACTTGTTCTATTAAGGCATTATACATTATGGTGTTTTTAGCTAATTCACCAGTTTCCCTATCCATATTTACATTATTTCCATCTATTCTATAAGATGTAGATTTATCCGTAGTTATAATTGGAGAAAACTCAGAAGTTCCTATTTTAATATGTTTTTTATTAGTAGTTTTTAAATCTAATTGATTAGATTTAATTGAATCTTTTAATTGATCTTCAAAACTAACAACTTTCCTCTTATATTTAGGGGTATTTTCATTTGCTATATTATTAGATATAGCTTTATTCCTTTCCCAAGTTCCATTTAATGCATTTTTATAAATATTTATATTACTATATGCACCATCTAACATTTTTTCACCTCTACTTAATGTTTTATAATAAGACTTCATTATAATACATATTATAACATATTAACTTAAATAATCTTAATAAATTAATATGTTGAAATTATCTACAAATTATATAATATAGTTTTATAGTTAATATTACAAGTGCTTTTTACATATTTGTCATATTTTGTAATGAAATGAATCTTTAGTACTATTTATTGATTAATAAATTCATAATATTACAAATAAGTTTCATAAATTATAAAATATAAAAATAAATAAAAAAAATAGACCTTACAGTCTAATAAAATTCAATATTTCCGTAAAACACAATATAACAAAATAAATCTTTAGCAATATTTGCAACTAAAAAAAGAATAGTCTAGACTATTCTTTTCTTTTTAGAAGTTCAGGTTTT
>CAZMMV010000124.1:0-3135 GCA_964567475.1 uncultured Tissierellaceae bacterium
TTATCTTTCAATAAAATTCTTTTTCATATAATACTCAACTTTTACAAAATCATCCCACAATTCTTCCCCATGAGCTGACAAATCACTACTAGGCACGTACTCTCCATCTTCATTAAAATAAAGATTGTGATTTACTGGGATTTCTCTCTTAAAATCTTTTATATATTGCATATATTCATTGCCTTCCCAGCCAATATTTTCAAAAACCTCTGCCATTAAATTATTTGGACTTAAACTTGGTCCCTCTCCTTTAAAATCCTTACTCGTAACTTCCTTTGCCTTTTCATTGGCCCATATTATATAAGGGGTTTCATAATAATTTTTAAATCCATCTGAAGTTGCCAAATCCATATCAATATTTAGCATATTATAGCAACTATTATCTTTACCTAACCAAGGATTGTGATCTCCAAACAATACCAATACCACTGGCTCCTCACTTTTCTTAAAATGATTAACTAATTTCTCCAATGCTTGAGTTGTTTCATATATACCATACAAATAATTATTAACTATATTATAATCCGATTCGCCATACTCTGGCTTTCTATTCAAGTATTCCTTTTCTCTTGCTTTTTTATCAGAATATGGACCATGATTTTGATAGGTTATTGTATAGTGAAAATAAGGTCTCCCCTCACTTATACTATCTTCATAACCTTGTATTATATATTCAAAAAACGCCATATCCATCAAAGGTTCTTCTTGAATAGCTTCATATTTATTCTCATAGTAATCAAAGTTTTCAAAACCAATATATTCATTTCCATTTCTTCTATCATAAAAGGATCCGGTAATAGGATGCATAGCTTCTGTCTTATAGCCCTGTTCATGCATATACCAAACAAAGGAGTTTGTTAATCCTTTATATCTTGGATGATTGTGATATCCAGTTAAAAATCCTCTCTCTGTATTGATAGTACCTCCTGCAAATACATTGGTAAGCAATCTACCTGATATAGATTCTTCCTGTAATTCATGAAAATACTCATAAATATCCTCATTAAGCTCTACAGTGTCAAACTTAGAAAAATCATTGTAGGCTTCTAACATAATAGTTACCAGATTGATTTTCTTATCTTCTTCTATATCTTTATATGTGTATTCACTGAGAAGGTCTTTGGCCTTGTCTTCACTATATCCTTCTGGAACCACCTCTACTGCATCCTTTGCACTGTGCAAAAATGGATATATAAATCCCTTAGATTGAAATCTTTGGGAATATATCCATCCATTTACTTTACTTTCATCTCCAACCTTTGCATATACCTCTTCATCAGAGTAAACTCCACTTGATAAAATCCCAGCAGAAATTAAAATCAAAGCAAAAGTTAATCTTATTTTTTTAGATTCTACTTTAAAATCAAAAAACATCTTTAATATAATAGCAATTAGTATTAGACCTATTATTGTAGCAAACAGTCTAGGGCCTATCCTGATATCATATCTACCAGCCATTTTTATAGATTCTCCTACTAGCTTTAAATCAATAAATACAAAAGGATCATCTCTATAGGTCAGTTTTGTTTTATTTACAATGGCCATAGCTACAAATAATAAAGCAGATATAGAATATCCTAACCATAGTTTATTAAATAATAAATATACCAGTCCCATAATAAATATTATTGGAATGAAATTTAATATCATTAAAAGAGGACTTTCAAAATAGCTATTATATAACTCTATATTCCATGTAGCACTTGATAATACAAAAGTTATCACCATTATCATAGCACTTAATCCCAATAATATTATTGCTATTAATACTGATTTCCATACCTTGTTTTCCTGTATCTTATCAGTAATTATATTTATCTTTTCTCTCATTTCATTCCCCTATCCTATCTATTATTTAAGATTTCCATAGCTTTTTCCATCTGTAAATCTAGATTTGTATTCTCCACTTTTACATCTGGTTCTATACCTATTCCGTTAATAGAGGTTTTATTTGGTGTTAAATATTCTGCTATGGTAAGCTTTAAAATCCCCCCGCCTTTTATCGAAATCAATCCTTGTACCAATCCCTTGCCAAAAGTCTTTGTTCCAACTAATGTTCCAGACTTGCTATCTTTTATAGCTCCAGCTAATATTTCAGATGCTGATGCTGAATTTTCATTTACTAAAACAACTAAATCATACTTTGGCTTTTCAAGTTTTGATATATATGTCAATAAAGCCTTATTCTTTTCTCTAATATGAACTATAGGTCCTTTAGTTACAAAAAATTTAGATATTTCTATAGCCTGATCTAATTGTCCTCCTGGGTTATTCCTTATATCTAAAATTACTTTTTTTATTCCTTTATTATCAAAGTCATTTAATACTTTTTCTATTTCTTTAACTCCTTGAGAATTAAACTCTCTAAATTCTATATATCCTATATTATTTTCTAATACTTTAGATTCAACAGGATTTACCTTGATTTCCTCTCTTTTTACTTTGAATTTTAAAAGTTTGTCTCCTCTTTTTACTCCTATAATTACATCTGTACCCTTAGGTCCCTTGATAAGTTTTGATACTCTGTTGATATCTAGACCCTTTATGTCTAAGTTATCCACAGATATAATTATATCATCTTTCTTTATGCCTGCTTTATCTGCTGGATGTCCTTTCATTGTATCCATTACAAGTAAGTAATCTTCTTTTTGCCTCATATATACGCCTATACCAGCAAACCTTCCTGTCATATCGCTATATATCTCTTCTGCTTCCTCAGCAGTGTAATAATTACTGTATGGATCTATTGACTGCAACATTCCCTTTAATCCTGACTCTATTAATTGACTTTCATCAGTTTCAAATGGATAGTTATTTTCTATATAATTTAGAACCTCTGCAAAAAATAATATATCTGTTTCTGATTTCTTCTCTAATTCTGCTTGTCCCAATGCTATGTTTGGTATTAACATGGTTATAGCAAGTATGAATGTTATCAATCTCTTCTTCATATAATCACCCTTTCAAGCTCATTTTATATTATTAAAGAAAATAAGTCAATAAAACAAAACTCCTACTATTATCATAATATGTAATATATTTGTAACAATTTATCCATGGAAACATTAGGTAAATAATGATACAATAATTATAAGGGGTGATTTCATGAAAAATAAATTTAAAAAACGAAGGACT
>CAZMMV010000125.1:0-3022 GCA_964567475.1 uncultured Tissierellaceae bacterium
CCAGTTGCATGATAAAGAAGTGCTATTGACTCTCCATTTTTTCTCATATGTTTTAAGTTCTTTATTGCTTCTTCTTGATGATCTTTTAATTCTATTATTTTTCCTTTTTGCTTAGGAAGATAATCATCCATTTCCTTGAAAATAGGAAACTCCCCAATAAATGTTGATATTTGATCCTTGATTTTTTCTGGTTGATTTTTAATCTCCATATAGGCCCATCTATAAACTTTCCAATTAGCATGAATCATACTATTTTGCTTTAACAAATCATCATAAAATTTATTGCTAGATATCCTATCTGGATTATGATAAGTTTCTCCATCTATTTCTATTGCTATCCTTTCACCTTCAGCTTCCATTGCAAAATCTATATATCTTCTATTTCCATAAATATCTACAAATGGATGTTGAATAGATAAATACTTACTATTTTTAGGTCCAAAAACATCACAAAATAATTCTATAAATGAATCTTCTGCTATACTGTTTACTTTAGCTGTTGTTATAATTTCTTTTGACATACTATTCTCCTTCAATTACTTCCTTAAGCAATATTCCATTATTAAAAGAACCTCTTTTGCTATTCTTTTCTTTTCGTATTTTTTCAAACTCATCTAAAGATATACCTTTATGATAAAGTATACCGTAAACCACTTCAACAAGGTCTGCTAATTCTTCTATATCTCCACTTTCTTTATATTCATTAAGTTCTTCATCAAGTTTTATATTTAGTAATTTTATTAAATATTGATCTTTTATCTTTTCTATCTTAGCTTGTTTACCGTCCCCTTCAATTATTGCAGGTATCTTGTCTCTTACTAATTTATTGTATTTTATAATTTTCATATTACTCCTCCTTAATTTACCACTCTTAAGCTTGACTCCCTTATTATTCTTTCAGCTATTGGATGGTCCATCTTCCACACTATTTCTATTGGTTTGCTTCCAGTATGTGATACATACCTTGCATTCCCTAGAAATATGTACGGTAGTGCTTGACCATATTCTTTATTGGACTCTCTAACAAATAAAAGCACCTTATGCTTTTCACTTCTATCATTTACATATCTTTGTCCTGTAGGAGTGTCTATACCTGTTGTATTTTGGGATTCCCAGTTAAATAGTTCACTATTTATAGCATAATCATTGTACATAGTTGATGGAAGATAATCTTCTTCATTTTTATTTATGGTTATAAAAAACAAATCTGTATGTTTTTCCTCTATATAAAGTACTCCTTCCCTAATAGGATACTCATAACTTTCGTTTGATTTTCCAAAAGCTACCATGATTTGCTGGCTAGTATATCTAGCATATATATCCAAAGGTATTTCATCATCTTCATATTGTATTTCTATAGACCTTATTTTGCCTTTATTGTACTCAATAATATCTAGCAACTCTTTTACAATATCAGGATTATGATTTTTCAAATCCTTCAAAGATTTTTCATAACTAACTTCAGCTTTCTTTCCCCATATTGTATAGTGAAACATCCCTAACATTAATTTTTCTCTTTTATTCAATCTATTTAAATCTAATTCCTGCCTTAATAGTTTTTGTGAAAAATCTAGAAGTCTCTTAGAGTCAATTTTTGAAAACCTTCTTAAAGATTGTTTTAACTCTTTTTTATGTTTTACTTCATATCTTTCCTTATAGCCAGTTTCTACCAATAATTTATAAAATGAATATCTTGCATAAAATCTATCTCTATCTATTCCATAATTTTCTAAAAAGTTCTTTAGGCTCAAATTATTTGTAAAATTATTAGCAAAATTTTTCATCATGTTTCTTAAATCTCTTACATTAAATATTGAAGATTGAATATTATTAAGTATATATTCCTTTGCCAATCTTTCTAGTTTAATATGACAACCTGCTGGCATATTTGGAAAATCATCATTTATCTCTTCTTGGATACCCCTTCTAGTCTTTCCTATAAGGGCCCTTAATTTAAAGCTAAAATCATAATTAGCATGAGCTTGACCCACAAAATCTAAAACTGTTAATGCTTCTTTGTCTTCTGTTAATCTAAGTCCTCTACCTAGTTGCTGAATGAATATTGTTAGTGATTGTGTTGGCCTTAAAAATAAAACTGTATCTATATCTGGAATATCTACTCCTTCATTAAATAAGTCTATAGTGAATATACAGTTAATTTCTCCACTTTGTAGCTTTGACTTTGCTTGATTTCTTTCAATTGAATCAGTATCTGAATGCAAAGCAATTGAAGGTATGCCTACCTTGTTAAATGAATCAGCCATAAAATTAGCATGTTTTATACTTACGCAAAATCCAATAGCTTTAAAAGTTTCCATGTCTTTAAGATATTTATTCATAGTATCTATGATAACCTGAACTCTTTGCTTAGATTTTGTATATACATTTTCTAGTTGGTTGATATCATATCCACCTCTAGACCATTTTAAATCACTCAAATCTTCTGGATCTGTTACTCCAAAATAATGAAAGGGACTTAGTAGTTTTCTGTTTATTGCTTCTCCCAATCTTATTTCAGAAGCTATTCTATTATTAAAATAATAAAGAATATCTTTACCATCCATTCTTTCTGGTGTAGCAGTAAGTCCAATTAATATTTCTGCTTTATAGTATTCTAATATTTCAAAATATGATGATGCAGTAGCATGATGTGATTCATCTATTACTATATAATCAAAATAATCTTCTTTAAATTTTTTATAATTTTCATTAGAATTCAAGGTCTGAACTGATGCAAATATATGATTGTTATCTATTGGGCTATCATTTCCAACCCATAATTCACCAAAGTTTTGATTTTTTAATACATTCCTAAAGGTATATAAACTTTGATCTAATATTTCTTTTCTATGAGCTAAAAATAATAATTTTTTATCCCCATTTTTTATCTGTCTTTTATAATCAAAAGCTGCTATCATTGTTTTTCCGGTTCCTGTAGCAGCCACTACTAGATTTTTATAAGAATTATACTCTTCTCTTTCTAATCTTAGATCTTCTAATATTTCTTTTTGATGGGAATATG
>CAZMMV010000126.1:0-2927 GCA_964567475.1 uncultured Tissierellaceae bacterium
TTCTTCTGTTGGATAATCTCTATGAGTCATGGCTGCTGGGAGTTCTATTAGTGTTTCACAGTCTCCTAGACTAACTGCCAATTGTGCCAACTCTACACTTTCTACAAATTTCTTTGCATCTTCTAAATCTCCATCTATTTCAAAGGCTATCATGGCACCAAATCCCCTCATTTGTTTCTTGGCTATTTCATGACCTTTAAAATCTGCTAATCCAGGATACATTGTTCGTCTTACTTTTGGGTGATTATTTAAGAATTCTGCTACTTGTTTTGCATTTTTTTCATGCTCCCTCATTCTAAGCCCTAAAGTTTTCAATCCTCTTAATAATAGCCAAGCATTAAATGGACTCATTACTCCACCAAATTCACACATATATTCAAACTTCAAGCTATTTATATAATCTATATCCTTAGATATGGCTACTCCAGCCACTACATCTCCATGACCAGATAGATATTTCGTAGCACTATGCACTACTACATCCACTCCTAATTCTAGTGGATTTTGAAAATATGGTGTTCCAAAGGTATTGTCTACTACAACTTTAATGCCTTTTGCATTTGCAATCTTAACAACTGCTTCTATATCTATTAATGATAATTCGGGATTTGATGGTGTTTCAAAATATATTAATTTTGTATTCTTATCTATTGATTTTTCCAAAGTATCTAGTTCTGTTAAATCAGCTATTTTATGATTTATATTATATTTAGCTAGTAGCTTTGTTGCTACTCCATAACTAGAACCATAAAGTGTCCTATGGATTATTATGTTATCTCCAGGCTTCAAAAATGAAAACATTACACTACTAATAGCTGCCATACCTGAGGCAAAAGCCACTGCTCCCTTCCCACCTTCTAATACTGCCATTCTATTTTCAAATAGTCTTAAAGTAGGATTATTTCCCCTAGTATATACATAGTCGTCTGATTGAAAAGACATTACCTTTTCCACATGGTCTATATCATCAAATACAAAGGTTGATGTTTGATAGATTGGTGGATTTAAAGCATTGTTTGCATTTTTTCCTTGAAATCCACCATGAATAGTTTTAGTGTCAAATTTGTAATCTTTCTTCATTTTTATCTTCTCCTATTTTATTTTTTCTATATTTTCTTTGTAAGGTGATCTTATTATTCCTTTTTCTGTTATTATTCCTGTTATATTTTCATGAGGGGTTACATCAAATGCAGGATTATAAACTTCTATTCCTTTAGGAGCTATTCTCACTCCATTTATATGAGTAACTTCATCAGAAGATCTTTCTTCTATTTCTATTTCATCTCCACTCTCCATATCAAAGTCTATAGTTGTTGTAGGTGCTACTATATAAAAAGGTACATTGTATGCTTTAGCTACTACAGACAACATAAATGTTCCTATTTTATTTGCTGCATCACCATTATTTGCTACTCTATCTGCTCCTACTAATATAATATCTACTTTTCCATCTCTAATCAAAGTAGCTGCCACATTATCTGCTATAAGCTTAGCTGGAATATTTTCCTGTACTAATTCCCAAGCTGTTAATTTAGCACCTTGTAACCTTGGGCGAGTTTCATCTGCATATACAAATATATCCTTGCCTGTATAATGTGCTTGTCTTATAACCCCTAGTGCTGTTCCATAATCAACAGTGGCCAAAGCTCCGGCATTGCAATGAGTAAGAATTCTGGCTCCTTGTGGAACTACTTCATTGCCATACTCTGCCATTGTCTTATTAGTTTTTATATCTTCTTCATATATATTATTTGCTTCTTCTAGAATCTTTTCATATATTTCTTTATTGTTTAATTGCTTATTTTCCTCTATTAAGTCCTTCATTCTCTTAACAGCCCACATCAAATTTACTGCTGTTGGACGAGATTCATTAAGAATATTTAAGGCCTTATCCATTTTCTTTAAAAACAAATCTTTTTCTTCATCAATAAATTCATATGCTGCAAGAACAGCTCCATATGCAGCTGTAGCTCCTATAGCTGGTGCTCCCCTAACTACCATATCTTCAATAGCAAAATCTACCTCTTTATAATTCTTACATTGAAAGAACTCTGTTTCTACAGGCAACTTTCTTTGATCAATTAAATACAAAATATTATCTTTAAATTCTATAGTTTTTATATCTTTCATTTATATCCTCCTAAATTTCAATCTATTACCTTTACTATTTCTAAAATTAATTTCTTAAATATTTCTGCAGTCTTAGCTCCTGCTTCCACTACTTCTTCATAAGTTATAGGCTGGTCTAATACACCTGCTGCCATATTAGATATCATAGATAATCCTAATACTTTCATATTACAATGAGCAGCTGTAATTGCTTCTGTAACTGTTGACATGCCTACTGCATCTGCTCCAAAACTTCTATATACTTTTATTTCACTTGGTGTTTCAAATTGAGGTCCTTGAGCATAGATATATACTCCTTCTTTTATATCTAAATTTATCTTTTTAGCTACATCTTTAGCTTTGTCCCTAAGCTCTTTTGTATACATATCTGAAACATCCACAAATCTAGGTCCAAATTCTTCTATATTTGCTCCTCTTAATGGACTAGCACCACTAAATTTTAAATGGTCTTTTATTATCATTATATCTCCTGCTTTGTAATTCTCGTTAATTCCTCCAGATGCATTTGTTAATACAACTGTTTTTACCCCTAAAAGATGGAATACTCTAATAGGAATAACTAGTTCTTCAAATTCATATCCTTCATAGTAGTGAAATCTCCCTGACATGCAAACTACCCTTTTCCCATTTAATTTACCTATTATTAATTTACCTGCATGATTTTCTACTGTGGAAACTAAAAAGTTTGGTATATCTTTGTAATCTATAATCACTGGATCTTCTATAAGTTCAGCCAAGGATCCTAGAGCAGATCCAAGTATTATTGCTATATCAACTTTTCCATCTATGTTTTTTTT
>CAZMMV010000127.1:0-1561 GCA_964567475.1 uncultured Tissierellaceae bacterium
AGTAAATATGCTGAAAGAGATTATTATTTTAAATTATTAACTGATCCTAAAAATAGTTCTATTCAACAATATGCAACTGCTAAAGAAGCTATAGAACTAGCAGATAAGGCTGGGGTTGAAAAGATTGTTATGCAGGGATGGTATTGGAATGACCATGAACTTTGCAAATATCACAATGATTATATGTATGAGATAATCAATATGTATCCAAATCGATTTGAGGCTTATATTTCCATTAATCCTACATTTGGTGAACTGGCTATTAATGAATTGGAGAGAAATTATAATCGGGGTTTTGTTGGTGTTGGGGAAATAGGACCTGGAGCTAATAATTTTAAACTTATGGATAATAGATTTTTAACTTTAATGGAGGCAGCTAAATATTATAATTTACCTGTCAATATTCATTGTAGTGAACCTGTTGGAAGGGATTATCTAGGGAAGGATAAGACATCTATTGGTGATATTTATAAATTAGTTAAGATGTTTCCAGATCTTACTTTAATCCTTGCTCATCTAGGTGGAGGTCTACCTTTTTATGAGCTAATTCCAGAGATAAAGGAAGCTTTCACAAATGTTTATTATGATTTGGCTGCCAATCCCTTGGTTTATGAAACTAGAAGTATAAGATCTGTAGTAGATATTGTAGGAGCAGAAAAGATTTTATTCGGATCGGATTTTCCTTTATTAATATATCCTAAAAAGTGTAGAGAAAAGGAGTTTCAATTATTTATCACTGATATTGACCAAAATGCAGGTTTGAATGAGGACGAATGGGCTAAGATTATGTATGATAATGGGAAGAAGATGATTTCACGAGTAAAAGAAAAATAGAGTAATTATGCCACCGATGACAACGGCAAAAGCTGATTACAGAGGACATGTTACAGATGAAATCTTGAAGTATTATAAAGAGAAAACTTCATCCAAACTTTTTTCGGCAGTTATAGTTGAACACAACTATGTAGATGAAAAAGGGAAAGCTCATAATAATCAGATGTCAATATCAGATGATTCAGATATTGAGGGTATAAGCAATTTAGCAAAGATAATTCAAGATAATAATTCTTTGGCAATATTGCAAATATCTCATGCAGGAAGTGCTGCAAAGAAAAGTGTTATCGGAATCGAGCCTCTTGCTCCATCTGCAATTTTAAATCCCGCAGCTAAGACTACAGATATGCCTAATGAACTTGGTATAGATGAAATAGAAGGCATAAAAAATAAATTTATATCTGCTGCTGAGAGAGCGAAGAAAGCAGGATTTGATGGAGTTGAATTACATTCGGCACACGCATATTTATTAGATCAGTTTTTATCTCCTCTAACAAACAAAAGAGAAGATGAATACGGTGGTAATATTTATGGCAGAATAAAATTACATCTTGATATTATCAAAGGTGTAAGAGAAAGGCTTGGAAAAGATTATCCAATATTTTTACGAATGGGAGCGGGAGATTTTATGAAAGGAGGACTTTCAAAAGAAGATTCTGTAATTGCTGCCAAGGAGTTTGAAAAAGCGGGAGTTGATGTTATTGATGTCTCAGGAGGTATGTGTTTT
>CAZMMV010000127.1:1661-2893 GCA_964567475.1 uncultured Tissierellaceae bacterium
TATATGGAGTATTATGTTATGTATTTAATGTTGGGGAAGTTAGAGATTTAGTTGGGAAAATAAGGACAAGGTTAAAAGTTTAAATAGCTACATAAAATAGAATATAGACATAATGAAAAGGTAGACAACATTTCTAGAGGCATTACAATAGATATTTAAAAATAAGTAGATATATACTGATTTTAGTTTTAAATAGAGTGTATGAGTGAATTTATTGATATTTTTAAATTTTAAGGATCTAGAAAAAACAAGCCCACTAAGTAAGCTGATTGAAATTATCATGCTACTTGGTGGGTTATATTATTCTTAAAACATAGGGGTATAATTTTAATTAAAAGAAGTTATTGGTTATCTAGTTTTTTAATTAATTCTTTTTCTATTTTTAATACATCGGGAAATATTAGCTTGATTCCTTTCCTTTGTAAAGCAAGAACTCTTTTAGATTTTGTAATTAATTCCTTTTCAAGAACACCATCTACTTTAACTGGAATACTAGCTATGCTATCTATGTATTCATTTTTAATGTATTGAGGTAGAGTTGGACACATGTTTTGGATTAAGAAAGCTTTTTCATGTCCCAATACATCTCCAAATACTATAGTATCACATTTTTTATAACGGTCAATCTTTTTTTGATAGATAGCTTTAAATTTAAATATGTTTGATGAAAAAGGGATTAGCCAATATAAAGAAGTATTATCATCATAAATAGTATAAAAGCAAGGTCGATCATGTGGAATACCTTTTACAGTTTCTCTATTACTCATTAGCTTGTCATCTTTAAAGTCAGTGAAGTAACTTGCATCCAAAAAATAAAAATTACCAATCTGCATTTTTTAGTCCCCCTATAAAATAAAAGCTCCATCCAGCTTAGGATAGAGCTTCCAAATCATTTGAACTCGACCTTTTGTTAGTCGCATATCGAGTAGCGACAAGTATTTGAGCTCGATTTTTTATTAGACGCATATCGAGTAGCGACAAGTATTTATTAATTAAAGTATATATCATTTCAGAGTCTATGTCAAGAAAAAACTATTAACTCTGGAAGATAATCTACTTATATTACTAGTATATGATAAAAACAAAAAAAGATACACTATTAATAAAAAGGTATTCATAAAAAATCAGGGCATGCCAAAAAAACTAATATTATATTAGTTTTTTTGGTGTTCGTAATGAAAGCCACGAATACCAGAATAAGATTTTGTTGTCAAAGCAAGCTCGGTCGCAGG
>CAZMMV010000128.1:0-2708 GCA_964567475.1 uncultured Tissierellaceae bacterium
GGACTTAACCCAATTGCCATTAATATATATTTTATCATAATTCATATAAAAACCTCCTTATACATATATTTCCCTAATTATAAAATCTAAACATATAAGAAAATCTATTAAAATTCTTTAATAAAATTGATATTATTTCATAATATTATGAGTATTTTAGGGAATAATATCTTTTATGTTAATTAATTGACAGAATAGATTAATTAATGTATTATAAGAATTAGATAATTTAGAAATGTCAAATATTGACAATTGGAGGTAATGCGAAATGGCTAAAGAAATATTGAAAAGTACTGCTACATTACTGGAAGGTGTTACTGTTGAGTGCGTGTCACGAGGTCATAAGTTTTTTTTAGATGAACCTGCAGATCTTGGTGGTGCGGATAAGGGTATGAATCCTTGTGAAGCATTATTATCTGCTTTAGGTGCTTGTAAATGTATAGTTGCTGGGTCTTTTGCAAGGGTCCATCGTATAGATATTCAAGACTTAAAAATTGAAGTAGAGGGAGACCTAGATTCAGATGGATTTTTAGGTAAAAATAAAGATGTTAAAGTTGGTTTTTCAGAAATAAGAACAAAAGTATGTATAAAATCCAGTTCATCAGAAGAGGATATCAAGAAATTTATAGAATTTGTAGAAAATACTTGTCCTATTGCAGATACTTTAGTAAATACTGCAAATTATAAAACAGATATAAGTATAGAAAAATAATAATTTAATATAATTAATAAGAAGCTATTGCTATTGCTTTAAATTTTTGTTACAATAATGAAAATACAAAAAATTCTATTACAAAGAGAAGTAATTAAAACAATTCTTTTACAGAGAGTTAAAGGCAGGTGAGACTTTAACAAAGAAGATTTTAATGAATGGACTTTGTAGAAGCTGGTGGAAATTTAAGAAAGTATACCAAGTCGGAAGCCTACCGTTATCTAAGGACAGGATATGAAAGTATCCCATTGAAGAGATATGCATTTTTTGCATAACTTAGGTGGCACCGCGAACACAACCTTCGTCCTATATTTGGACGGGGGTTTTTTTGTATTTAAAATTATAATAGGAGGAAAAGTAAATGAAAAAAGAAAATGGTTTATTTGGACAATATGGTGGGGCCTATGTACCTGAGGAATTAAGAAATGTATTAAATGAATTAGAAATAGAATTTAATAATGCAATAGAGGATGAAGATTTTTTAAGTGAGTTAGATTATTATTTAAAAGAATACGTAGGTAGAGAAAATCCACTTTATTTTGCAGAAAGATTATCAGAAAAAATATCTGGAGCTAAGATATATTTAAAAAGAGAAGATTTAAATCATACAGGTGCTCATAAAATAAATAATGCAATAGGTCAAGGTCTATTGGCTAAAAGAATGGGAAAGCATAGAATAATAGCAGAAACTGGAGCAGGTCAACATGGAGTAGCTACAGCTACAGTGTGTGCCCTTCTAGGTCTGGATTGTACAGTATATATGGGAGAAGAGGATATTAAAAGACAGGAATTAAATGTATTTAGAATGGAAATATTGGGAGCAAAGGTAGTAGCAGTAAAAGAAGGTAATAGAACTTTAAAAGAAGCAGTGGATGCAGCTTTAGCAGACTATGTAGAAAATGCAGAAAATACATTTTATCTATTAGGATCAGCAGTAGGACCTCATCCATATCCAACAATAGTTAGAACTTTTCAGTCTATAATAGGTAAAGAAGCTAGAAAACAAATATTAGAAAAAGAAGGAAGATTACCAGATTATTTAGTAGCTTGTGTAGGTGGAGGAAGCAATGCAATTGGACTTTTTCATTCATTTGAAAAAGATACTGAAGTCAAGATGATAGGAGTAGAACCAGCAGGTAAGGGACTAGATACTAAAGAACATTCAGCAGCTATATCTAAAGGAGTTCCAGGAATATTACATGGATTTAAATCATATATATTGCAAAATGATAGCTATTCCATAGCGGCAGGATTAGATTATCCAGGGGTAGGACCAGAGCATTGCTACTATAATGACATAAAAAGAGCAGAATATACCTCGGTTACAGATAAAGAAGCTTTAGATGGATTTTTCACATTATCTAAAATAGAGGGTATAATTCCAGCATTAGAAAGTTCTCATGCTTTGGCTTATGCTATGAAATTAGCTAAGACATTGGATAGAGATAAGATAATAATAGTAAATCTTTCGGGTAGGGGAGATAAGGATGTAGCACAGGTTAGACAAATGAAAATAGGCTATAAATAGATATAATAGTAAATGGGAGAATTAGTTAGGAAATGGTTACAAAAAGGCCACAAAATAGGAAATCTATTTTTTGGCCTTTTTATAATTAATATTAATTATAAAAAAATGGGAAATTTTGATAAAAAAGAAGGAGTTTTTGATGTTGATGTAGAATATATAAGTAAGGGGGTGAAATAGTGAATTCTATAAATGTTTTTGAAATAAGGTTAAAAGTTTACTTAACAGATAATATTATAATGAATAATTCACTAAGTGAAGTTACAAATTTAATTGATTCTTGTTTAATTAAAAATGAAGAGTATAAATATTTTCATAATAAAAATAAATATAAATTATATATTCATAATTCTTTATATCCTTTAGAAAAAGATAAGATATATAAAGCTGGAAAAATTTATAGCATAATAATAAGAACGTTAGATAGAAAATTATATAAATATTTTACGCAAACATTACAAGATGAAAGAA
>CAZMMV010000129.1:0-2672 GCA_964567475.1 uncultured Tissierellaceae bacterium
AAGATACTTATAGAAAAGGCAGTAGAGAATGGAAGAGAAATAAATTGTGCAGTAATGGGTTATGAGGAAAACTTAATAACATCAATGTGCGAAGAACCTTTGGGATGGGAAGAAATTTTAACATTTGAAGATAAATATGTAAAATCAAATATGAAATCTGGCAAAGACAGTGGAGAAAGAACAATAATCCCTGCTAAGATAGAAGAAAATATAAAAGAAGAAATAGAAAGTTTAGCAAAGCTAGCTTTTAAGGCAATAGATAGTAGAGGTGTGTCTAGAATAGATTTTTTATTAGATGAAAAGGAAAATGTTTATATAAATGAGATAAATACTATTCCAGGTTCTTTAGCTTTTTATCTTTGGGAAGATCAAGGATATCCATTTATAAAACTAATTGATGAATTGATAAATATAGCACTTAGAGCTCATAAGGAAAAACAAGAAAATTTATATTTATATGAAGTTAATTTACTTAACAAAATAGAATATGGATCTAAAATATCAAAAGTGTAAGATAAATTCTTACACTTTTAGAACATTTACAAGAAAATATCAAATTTAGATATATTTCTTGATAAAAGGGTAAATACTATAGATAAGACAAATTAAGAACTGCGGAGGGGAAATATTATGAGTATTAGAGAGAGAATTATTGAATATATGGAAGAAGAAAAATATAAACCCATGTTAAAGGAAGAATTAGCAATTAAGTTTAATATGGAAAGAGAAGATTTAAGAAAGTTTTATGAAGTGCTAGAAGGTCTAGAAAAAGAAGGAATAATAATAAAAGCAAAAAATGATAGATATGGCTTAATTGATAATGATTATTTAATTACAGGAAAATTAGATGCTCATGAAAAGGGATTTGGTTTTCTTATATCCCAAGATAAAGAAAGAGCAGATATATTTATTCCTGCAGAGAATATGAACGGTGCTATGAATGGGGATAAAGTAATAGTAAATATAACTAGGAGAAAGCAAGGAGATAAAAGGGAAGAAGGAGAAGTACTAAGGATATTAGAAAGAAGTAATACTACTATAGTAGGTACTTTTGAAGATAATAAAAGCTTTGGATTTGTAGTACCTGATGATCATAAAATAGGCTATGATATATTTATACCTAAGGCAAAGACCAAGGGAGCTAAGACCAATCAAAAAGTAGTTGTAGAGATAACTACTTGGCCTGAACCAAGAAGAAACCCAGAGGGTAAGGTATTAGAAGTTCTTGGATATCTTTCTGAAAAAGGGACAGACATATTGTCTATAATAAGACAATTTGATTTACCAGAAGAATTTCCAAAGCCAGTAAAAAGAATAGCAGAAGAAATAGAGCAAGAAATAGATCCAGAAGAAGCTAAAAGAAGAGTAGATTTAAGAGATTTGAATACTTTTACTATAGATGGTTTTGATGCAAAGGATATAGATGACGCTGTCTCTATTGAGATAAAAGAAAATGGAAACTATAAATTAGGAGTACATATTGCAGATGTATCTCATTATGTTAAAACGAATTCTATATTAGATAAGGAAGCCTATAAGAGAGGTAATTCAGTGTATTTAATAGATAGGGTTATACCTATGTTACCTACAGAATTGTCAAATGGTATATGTTCACTTAATCCTAATGTTGAAAGATTTTGTTTATCTGTATTTATGGAAATAGATAAAAATGGAAAAGTCATAGATAATCAAATAGTAGAGGGATTAATGACTTCTAAGCAAAGACTTGAATATGATGATGTATCAGATTTATTAGAGAATGATGATAAAGAGGCTAAAGAAAAACTTAAGAATGTAGCTTATGATTTAAAATTAATGGAAGAATTAACCCATATTTTATATGCAAAAAGACAAAGAAGAGGAAGTATAGATTTTGACTTTCCAGAGGCAAAAATCATTTTAGATGAAAAGGGTATACCTGTGGAAATAAGAAAAGAAGAAAGAAGAATTGCTAATAAATTAATAGAAGAGTTTATGTTAGTTTGTAATGAAACTATAGGAGAAAGGTTTTTCTGGAGTGAAATTCCATTTTTATATAGAACTCATGGTGAACCGTCACCTGAGAGAATTGCTTCTTTTAGTAAGTTGATATATAATTTTGGTTATACACTTAAGGGAGAACAAGAGATACATCCAAAAGAATTACAACTTTTAACTAAGGAAATAAAGGGTAAAAAGGAAGAAGCTTTAATAAGTACTTTAATGTTAAGATCAATGAAAAAGGCAATATATAGTAGTGAACCAGGAATTCACTTTGGTCTAGCAGCAGATTATTATTCTCATTTTACAGCACCTATCAGAAGATATTCTGATTTAATTGTACATAGAATAATAAAAGACCATATAAATGGAAGATTAAATCAAAAAATGTACACTAGTCTTGAAAAGAAATTGCCAGAAATAGCAGATCAAACTTCTATGACAGAGAGAAGAGCAGAGGAAGCAGAAAGAGAAGTAGAAGATATGAAAAAGGCTCAATATATGTCTAAATTTATAGGAGATGAGTTTGAAGGTATAATATCTTCTTTAACTAATTTTGGTATGTTTATTCAATTAGAAAATACTATAGAAGGTTTAGTTCATTTTAATAATATGCTAGATGATTATTATGATTTTGATGAAGAAAACTATTATATAATCGGTGAAAGAACAAAGAAACAATATAAATTAGG
>CAZMMV010000130.1:0-2634 GCA_964567475.1 uncultured Tissierellaceae bacterium
TTCCAACTACCTGTTTTTCCTGATAACAAACTACTTACTACTTTTGTAGAATCTTCACTATCTTTATCAGCTTTTAATATTAAATTAGTATTTCCTTGAAACAAATAACCTTTTATAGAAGGGTCATCTTTTTTTAATTTATCAAAACCACTACCTATTAAAATTATATTTGAACTTTGTGAACTGTCTACCATACCTGTTGTAGGAGTTTTATTTGTAATAGTTGGCATCTCTCCTTCAGATATATCTATCTTTTCTCCATTTATATAGATATCTCCACTTATTTCATTTACTTCTAACTCATATTGCAATATTGTTTTTGTAGAATATGTTGGATTAAAAGGCTTTATTTTACCATCATCACCCATAATTCCTACTTCAACCTTATTTTCATTATCTACTATAAAGTTATTTCCTGTAATTAGGATACTATATCCTTCAGCACCATATAAGCCTCTATGAACTTTATTTATAGTTATTTCTCCAAATATTACCTCAGCCTTCCCATCCTCAGCCCAAGCCACAAAATCTCCTATAGGCAGTCCTACAAATACTATCATTATTGCTAAAATTAAACTTAATCCTTTTTTCATTTTTACACCCCTATTCTACTATTACAAAGATACCTGCTTTAGTCGTAATTCCTTTTAATTTGCTATTTATTAAATCTATGGTAAATGGTATTTCTTCGAAATTTCTCATATCTTCATCATATCTTAACATTTTTAAATTACTTCCATCAGATTGAATATAAGGAATTTCTATTGTTAGGCTTGTAAAATCAAAGTTTTCTCCTGATACTTCCAAGAAGTTTGATTTTATATTTTTACCCCTTAATTTCTTCTTTAATAAATCTGATACACTTGCTTCTACCCTGCCTACACGAAGTTCTATATATCTTTCTTTTCTATCCCTACTTAAGCTTAAATTATTGATCCTCGTATTAGCCCATTTTGACTTAAGTTCTAATTCATTTATTGAATCTCTAGTTCCAGCTGAATACTCTATAGTTCTTACCCATGCTTCCCTTCCCATTAATTCATCTAAATCTATTTCCATATTTCTTCTATCTGTATATCTTGACTTAATTTCCAATACATCACTACTTCTAGCTATATTTTCCTTTACTATTTCTCTTCTATTCTCATCCTTTACCCTATAGTCCTCATTTGGTATATAATCTCCTTCTTCTACTATGGATAATACACCATATACCATTTCAGTTTCATAATCATATCCATTGCTAATAACAATATCATAAAGGCCTACAGGCAATCTCCTTCTTCTTGGTAAATATATATACAAAGTATCATCTCTTAGCCTTACACTATCTGCCCTATATGTATAATCACTAGTATCTCTAAATTCAACCTTTGTTTTTGAATTGAACATAGAACCATCTATAGCTATTGGATATCCATCATCATAATACTCAGAAAGACTTCCCTCATATAGTTTTTCTGCCTTTGGAAAATAATTTGTATTAAAAGTCCAACTATAGGATCTATTATCTCCTAACTCGGTTTCATCTTCGGTGTTTAATTTGACTACTTTCCCATTTTTATCTTTATATTTATATTCTACTATCTTTTCCGCTAAAATTTTCACTTCATATTCTTGTCCATCTTCTAATTTATCTATCAATGGTATATATACTATAAATTTATTAGTTTTATATTCATTTTTACTAGTTTCTCTTTCATATTTAAGAGATTTTGTATTATCTACTAATTCCCCACCATCTCCTAGAATATTTACATGAATACCTTCTTTATTTACTTTATCTTTTAATTCTAACATACCACCAATATCTTCAAATACTGCTTTTATATAATATCCATCTTCCTCTGAATCATCAAATCTCTTGTAAAGGGATTCTGGCTCAAAATAATTTTCTTTATCATAAGGAGTAGTTTCTATTATCTTTGGTCTATCCTTTACTATAAATCTTTGATCTTCACTTGTAAGTTTTGCTGAATTTCCTTTATCAAAATCAATATATATATCATATACGCCTGCACTAGTCTTTGTTAACCCATCTTCTCTTTCACTATAAATCTTGCTAAATTCAGATTTTGCACTAGCTTTAATTTCACCAGTGATTTTTGTTACATCATGAAATACTAAATCAGCACTTGGCACCTTTATAGTCTTTCCTTCACTTCCATTTATTTCTCTTCTTACAAAACGAAGTTGCTTTATATCTTCTGCAAAGTTATATCCAGTAATATCAAATTTTATTTGAGAATCATCTTCATTAAAGTCCGTAATTAAAAATGGTCTATGAATAGGCTCTACTGTACTTCCATCCTTTACCTTACTTACCTCAAACTTATATATACCTCTTTCTTTATTTAAGGAACTATCTTCACCAACCCCATAAGATACATTATAAGGCATAATATTAATTATTAAATTTATTGCTAGCATTAAATATAGTATTCTTTTTTTCATAAATAAGCCCCCCATTAACATAGTTCTAACTATGCTTATCGACAAGAATAGATAAAACCTTGAGAAAATCTTCAAATAAAATAAAAAACTGTTACAGTAAAAAGTTATTTTCACTGTAACAGTTTTTATCTTTCAATAAAATTCTTTTTCATATAATACTCAACTTTTACAAAATCATCC
>CAZMMV010000131.1:0-2553 GCA_964567475.1 uncultured Tissierellaceae bacterium
ATGATAAAAAGTCTAAAGGTGCTGAGGCATACACAGATTTAGCCCAAGAGTTTTTGGATTTGCTAGAGGAGGATTGATTAATCTATGGGTGCTAAAAAAAGAGGATTAGGTCGTGGCTTAGCTGCTTTGATATCTGATGAAGGGGATGTTGAAGAAGGTAAAAATCAAGAGAATTTAATAGTAGAAATTAATATAAATTTAATTAAGCCTAACAAATACCAGCCTAGGATAGATTTTGATAAGGATAAACTACTAGATTTAACTAATTCAATAAAAAACCATGGCATAATACAACCTATTATCGTTAGGAAGATAGAGGATAAAGAAGATAATTATGAGATAGTGGCTGGAGAAAGAAGATGGAGAGCATCTAAATTAGCTGGACTGGATAATATGCCCTGTATTGTAAAGGATTTAGACAGTGAATTATCATCAAAATATGCTTTAATAGAAAACATACAAAGGGAAGATTTAAATCCAGTTGAAGAGGGCAAGGCATATAAACAACTTATAGATAAATATGAACTAACTCAAGAACAATTAGCCAAGGAAGTAGGAAAATCTAGATCATATATAACAAATAGTATTAGGCTATTAAATTTAAATAAAGAGGTATTAAAATATATATATGATGGCAAGATAAGCTTAGGTCATGGTAAAGTATTGTTAGCTATGAAAGATAAAAAGGACCAATTGCTAATAGCAAATAAAATAATAGAAGAAAACTTAAACATTAGACAAATAGAAGATATTATAAAAAACAAAGAACCAGAAAAAATAGAAACAAAGGATAAGAAAAAAAGAAATAAGGACCCTCATATAATAGCCTTAGAAGACAATTTAATGAGTATATTAGGGACAAAAGTAAATTTAATAACAGGAAGAAAAAAAGGAAAGATAGAAATTGAATATTATGGTTTAGAAGATTTAGATAGAATATTAGATATATTAAAAAATGAATAATTACCTTAGGAAATATAAACATTTTAAAAAAGTTTATATTCTCAAGTCAAGTCTAAAAGTCCAGTTACTTAACATATAGATCTTAATTTACACAATTTATATGTGAAGTAACTGGATTTTATATTGAAAAATATAATTAATAATAATAAAGTTCGTGAAAACATTGACAAGCCAGTAGGATTTATGATAGGTTGTATTTACCATGACTTTCAATAAAATGAAAAGGGGATATATATATATGAAAATAAAAGTATATGAGCTAAATGCATTTTCAGAGAAATTGTCAGGTGGGAACCCAGCAGGGGTTGTCTTAGATGCAGGTGGATTAACTGAAGAACAAATGCAAAGTATTGCCCACGAAATAAACTTATCAGAAACTGCCTTTGTAGAAAAGGTAAATGAAGATTATTTCAATGTAAGGTTTTTTACTCCTGTTTGTGAAGTGGAATTGTGTGGTCATGCAACTATAGCGACATTTTATTTGTTAGCTAAAGAAGGATATATAAAGCCTGGTAAAGATAATAAAAGAAAAGTATATCAAGAAACAAAGGCTGGAAAGTTAGAGGTAGAACTTATTTTTAAAGATGGGAATATAGATACTGTACTTATGGAACAATCTACACCTAAAAGATTTGAAAGCATAAAGGAATTAGAAAGATTAGCTAAAATAATGGGTGTAAAAGTAGAAGATATAGGAATAGAAGATAAAGTAGTATATCCAGAAATAATATCAACAGGTTTAAAAGATATTATTTTACCAATAAAGGAAAAGAAGCTACTAGATAATTTAGATATTGATATGGAAGATTTAGCAAAGTACTCTGAGGAATTAAACGTAGTAGGGGTACATGCGTTTTATTTGCCAGAGATAAATGGAGAAAAGGTTTATACTAGAAATTTTGCCCCAGCAGTAGGTATTGATGAAGAATCAGCTACTGGGACTTCTAATGGAGCCCTGATTTATTTCTTAAAGTCTAATGAATTTATACAGAGTAACAATATAGTTGCATTTCAGGGTGAAGGAATGAATAGACCAAGTAAAATTTATTGCAATATAATCAATGATAATGATGAATATACGGTGAAAGTAGGAGGAAAGGGAGTAATAGTTAGTAATAAGATTTTTAAAATAAAATAACCCTTAAAGCTAATGAGCTTTAAAACAAAACAACATTTAATAATAGCGTATTTTATTAAATGTTGTTTTTATATAAAAAATAAATTTCAAAAAAGGGAGAGGATTTAGTATGCAAGAAATTGTAGATTTAATTAAAAACTTTTTATGGGACAATATTTTAGTATATGGTCTCTTGGCAGTAGGAATTTATTATACCGTTAGACTTAAGGTTCCTCAGTGTAACAAAATTGGGGAAGGATTTAAACAGACTTTTGGAGGGCTCTTTAAAAAGGAGAAAAATGATGAAGAAGGTAGTATGACTTCATTTCAGGCTTTAGCTACAGCTATAGCAGCTCAGGTAGGTACAGGAAACTTAGCTGGTGTAGCAACTGCAATAGCAAGTGGAGGACCAGGTGCTATATTTTGGATGTGGTTTTCTGCAATATTTGGTATGGCTACAAATTTTGGTGAGG
>CAZMMV010000132.1:0-2514 GCA_964567475.1 uncultured Tissierellaceae bacterium
ATCAATAGCTAAGATATCTACTATATCATCCATATTCATCATATCTCCTCTTTTTACCATCTCTGGTCTAATTCTATTTATAAGTAATCTAGGATTATGTAAGCCCTTTGATTCAAGTATACCTATTACTCTATCAGCATCTCTTACTGCTGATATTTCTGGTGTTGTAACTATTATTGCCATATCTGCACCAGCTATAGAATTTTGAAATCCTTGCTCAATCCCTGCGGGAGAATCTATTATTATATAATCATATTCTTTTTTTAATTCATTGACTAATTCTAGCATCTGATCTGGGCTTACAGCTGATTTATCCTTAGTTTGGGCTGCTGGCAATAAATATAATTTTTTATGTCTTTTATCCTTTATTAAAGCCTGTTTCAGTCTACAATTTTTCTCTACTACATCAACTATATCATATACTATTCTGTTTTCTAATCCCATAACAACATCTAGATTTCTTAGGCCTATGTCGGCATCTAATACTACCACTGAATTTCCATTTTGCGCCAGCCCTGTTCCAATATTAGCTGAAGTAGTTGTTTTTCCTACACCGCCTTTTCCTGATGTTATTACAATGGCAGTTCCTAGTTTTTTATTATCCATTGATTTTTCCCCCTTAATTATTTGTTAGGTAAATATGGTTCTATAATTACTTTACCATCTTTTATTTTAGCCATTTCTGGAAACTTAGAAGCTCCTATTTCTTCATCTGGTGATCTAACTATTATATCCGATATCCTAAGTTGAGTAGGCTGAAGATTATAAGCTGCCACAATAGATCTTGTATTCCCACCTATACCTGCATGAGCAACTCCTTTAAGACTTCCTAAAACTATAATATTTCCCTTAGCTTCTATTAAGCCACCTGGATTAACATCACCTACAATAACTATATTGCCAGGATATACTTCAACTTGTCCAGATCTAATTGTCCGATTAATAAATTTAGTCATTCCACAATCTATACCTTCAAAAATACCTTCCATACTTTCCTCTAGTTTTACCTCTAGATTTTCCTCTGGATTCTCATCTCTAATACTTTCTGACACTTCTATTATATTTTTGAGTAATTCTTCTTCTGAAATATATAAATCATACTTATACTTTAATGTGAACTTTATATCTATTATATCCCTAGGAGATAATTCTTCACTTCTAATTCCAATTATAGTTGTTCCTTTATAAAAAGACAATGAAGTTTTCATCTTTTTATTTATTTCCTTTTTTATAGCTTCCATATCATTGCCTTCAATATCTATAAAAATGCCTTCATTTATACCCTTAAAAGTTATTAATTCTTCTTTCACCTAGATATTACCTCCAAAAAATTTATGAAATTATACTGTTATTGTGCCAATATGGAATTAAAAGGTAATTCGCCCTTAGTACTTACTGCATTTAATCTAAGATATTCCGCCATTATATCTCGAACCATAGGTCCTGCATTACCTCCAGTACCTCCTTGAAATATTATTGCTGCCACAGCTATTTCAGGCTCATCATAAGGTGCAAACCCTACAAACCATGCAAAATCATCATAAGTATCTCCCGTAACTGGATTTGTACCAGATCTTTCTGCAGTACCTGTCTTCGCCCCAACCTTAACGGGAAGCTTACTGAAAATCGTCCTGGCACTACCTTCAGTAGTTACAGATAACATACCTTTCTTTATATGGTTTAAGTTTTCGTAATTATTTAATTCTATTCTTTCAGATTCTCTCTTAGGTTTATATACTATCTGGGAATTATTATAATTTTTAACATTATCTATTAAAGATATTTTATGTCTATACCCTCCATTTGAAAGGGTAGACATATAGTTAGCCATCTGTATTGGAGTATATGCATTTTGACCTTGACCTATAGTTGCATTCAATGTATCAGTTATATTCCAACCTGCAAAATTTAAATAGGTATATTTTATTATATCTGCTATATCATTTTCTTGTCCTGGCAATTTTCTTTCTGCTGCTATTCCCATAGAATCCAATCTTTTTACAACTTCTCTTTTATTTAAAGGTACTTCATTTTCAGTCCATGATATAACTTTTTCTATAATCTTATTGATTTCTTTTTCTGTTAAAATTTCATCTTCTTTTATATATTTTTTAATATTATTTTTAAGATAGTACTTTAAACTATTTTTAGTTATAATTATCTTTTTCTGAGGATCTGGCACGCCTCCTGATGTTTCTCTCGGAATATCTATCTCTATTCCAGTTTTATCATTTAAACCTAGTTGTTTAGATAATTTTACTATATCTTCTATTTCTACTTTAACACCTAAATTTTCTCCAGTTTTTTGATTTTCCCCTAAAATAAGAGAGTAAAAATAATAGTTACAAGAATCCCTTAAGGCATCATACACATTTTCATTACCGTGAGTACGTCTACCTTGATTCCATAGCCAACATTTAAATTCACTAGTACCTATATCAACCTTACCCATATCTCTTATGGTCTTTGTAGGACTAAATCCCTTATCTAAAGCAGCTAATGCTGTAACCATTT
>CAZMMV010000133.1:0-2511 GCA_964567475.1 uncultured Tissierellaceae bacterium
ACTTAGGATCTAGTGTCATTGACGTGGGGGTTCAAGTCCTCTTTCCCGCACCACAAAAAAGATTGGCTTAAAAGCCAATCTTTTTTTATATGCACCCGTAGCTCAACTGGATAGAGCACTTGACTTCGAATCAAGGGGTTGGGGGTTCAAGTCCTCTCGGGTGTGCCACAAAAAGCAATCTTAGAATATTTAAACATTCTAAGATTGCTTTTTTTAATTTGCTCTTTACTTTAATTTATTATTAGTTCTATTTTAAGATAATTATATTAGCATTAATCTTATATATACATATAGTTATAATATACACATATCTATATATTATAATAATCCTAATTCTAGGAATTATTAGTTTGATGAGATGTGAATTTTATCTAGGGAGGGAGAATATGGCAAAGAATAAAAGTAGTATTTGGAAAAATTATAGCTTTCCTCTAATATTATTAGGGTCTATTATATTAGGAAGTATAATAGGACTTGTAGTAGGTGAGAAAGCCACAGTGTTAAAACCCTTGGGAGATGTTTTTCTAAATTTAATGTTTACAATTGTTGTACCTTTAGTATTTTTAACTATAACTTCTGCAGTTTCTTCTATGGTGGATATGAAGAGGTTAGGTAAGATAATAGGAAATATGCTTTTAGTGTTTGTAATTACAGGAATAATAGCGTCTATAATAATGATTACAACTGTTAGTGTATTTCCTCCAGCTAAAAATGTAAATATTGAGTTGCCAGTAGTGGAAGAAATAAAACCTTTAAGTACTGGAGAACAAGTTGTAGCTGCTTTAACAGTGACTGATTTTCCTTTATTAATATCTAGAAAAAACATGCTTCCCTTGATTTTATTTTCAATATTTTTTGGGATATGTGTAAGTTTACTAGGAGATAAAGGTAAAAAGATAGTAGAAGGATTAGATGTATTATCAGAAATATTTTTAAAAATGGTATCACTTATAATGTATTATGCACCTATAGGTTTAGGAGCTTATTTTGCAGCCCTAATTGGGGATTTTGGGCCTGAACTTTTAGGTTCATATGCAAGGGCAATGCTAGTATATTATCCAATTTGTATAGCTTATTTTTTCCTTGCATTTTTCTGCTATTCTTATTATGCAGGTGGAAAAGAAGGTGTAAAAATATATTTTAAAAATATATTTCCTGTTGTTATAACTTCATTGGCAACTCAAAGCAGTATAGCATCATTACCGGTTAACTTAGAAACCACTGAAAGAATGGGGGTTCCTAAGGATATAAGAGATATAGTATTACCTATAGGAGCGACAACTCATATGGATGGATCTTGTTTATCTGCAATACTTAAGATATCTTTCTTATTTGGAATATTTAATATGCCCTTTAAAGGTATCGGTACTTATGCCACTGCTATTTTAATTTCTGTTCTTAGTGGAGTAGTTATGTCAGGGGTACCTGGCGGTGGATTAATAGGAGAAATGTTAATAGTTAATTTATACGGTTTCCCCATGGAAGCCTTTCCAATAGTAGCTACTATTGGATATCTAGTAGATCCTCCTGCTACTATGATCAATGTGACAGGAGATACAGTAGCTTCTATGATGGTAACTAGAATATTAGAAGGAAAAGATTGGATGAAGAGAAAATTAGCTTAATCATAAATTAATCATAATAGAAGAAGATAGGTAACTATATTTACTTGTCTTCTTTTTTAAGGATAATATATATGGATTTATTGTTGAAATTGGGTATAATTATATTAGTAAGAGTAGTTTACAAATAATCTTAGCAAAATTAGCTAAATTTACTAAGATTGTAAATAAAGATAAAAGTATTGCTAAATATTCACTTATGAATTTATTGGCTCATGGTGATGTATCTATTGTTTTATATGCTAATATATGAAATAATAGGACCAGTACTAGTTAATAAGATAGATCTTGCAAAAGCAGAGAAGATTTATAAAAAATGTAAGTAGTATCAAGAAACAAAAACAAGTTTAATCTTGAAAGGACAGGTGAAAAATGAATATTTTATTTTTAATCTTAAATAAAACGGAATATTTAGATCAAATACTAGATAGGTTTGTAGAAATTGGTATAAAAGGGGCTACTATATTAGATAGTCAAGGAATGGGAAGTGCTCTTACTGATAGCGGAAAGGACATTCCATTTTTTGGGGGTTTAAGAAATTTATTAGATAATTCAAGGCCTTATAACAAGACTATATTTACTGTAATTGAAGATGAAGAAACTTTAAATACTGCAATAGAAGAGGTTAAAAAGATATTAGGCAATATGAATGACCCAGGAGTAGGGTTAATGTTTACTCTACCTATTGGCGGAATATACGGAATGACAAAATAGAAGTAATAACCCTTTTATAAGTAGCATAAGTTTAATTAAGAGCTTTTATAGGAGGGATAGTATGTTTAATGAATTTATGACAGCAGATATGCTTACGACTTTTGTAGGACTTACAACAGCAGTAACAGTAATAGTTCAATTTACTAAATCTATTGTAAAGAAAAGTTTTGGAGAT
>CAZMMV010000134.1:0-2466 GCA_964567475.1 uncultured Tissierellaceae bacterium
GAGGTGGTAGAGCAACTAAAATGAAATATAAAAAACAAGAACAAGAAGAGGTGTCCTAGGATGCCTTTTTTTATGTCCTTTTTTCCAACTATAGAGGATATATTCAGATATAATGTAAAAATATATCATAATAGCTAAAGATTATAATACAAAAGCCGATAATATTGTAGATATTAAATCAAATGTTATTTATAATTATATATAAAAATAGGATGTGATATTTTGAATAGAGGCTTATATATAGGAGGCACTTCTCTTGTAACAAATCAAAGAAGATTAGATGTACTTTCAAATAATCTTGCAAATATAAATACTGCAGGATTTAAAAAAGATATATCTATTACAGAATCTTTTCCAGAAAAGTTATTAGCTAAAACTAGTAGACAAACAGAATTTGGAAATATGTTAAGAGAAAATGAAATAGAATATGAAAATTCAGGTGAAATACATAGGGCAAGTACAAAAGAAGGGTATTTTACTGTAAATACCTCTAGGGGAAAGTCTTATGTTAAGGAAATTGAATTTGTAGTAAGCGATGATGGATTTTTGAAAACATCCTATACAAATTTAGATGATGAGCATAAGACTGACTATGAGAATTTTATATTGGATAGGAATGGACAAGCAGTTAGAGGAGCCGATAATATTGAAGGACTTATGGAAGGATTGGTAACTCGTCCACCTGGACATGTAGTAGGTACTATGAGTGGTGGTGTAAGGTTTAAAAAGTTAGTTACTGATTTTACCAGTGCTGGATTAACAGATACTGGTGGAAAGTTTGATTTGGGTTTAAATGGTGATGGATTTTTTAAAGTAGCCATAGGAGATGAGGTTATGTATACTAGAAATGGTTCATTTACTATTTCACAGGGCTTTCTTTCAGATTTAGATGGAAATAGAGTATTAGGTAGAAATGGTGAAATACCTATAAATGGAGGAGAATTCCTAGTTAGACCAGATGGACAAGTTCTTGTAGATGATGTTAATATAGATACTTTAGATATTGTAGATATAGATAATAAGGAATTTTTGAGAAAAAGAGGAGATAATCTTTTTTATGTAGTAGAGAATGGAAATATTCAAGAAGGAGCATTTACGGGACAAGTAATGCAAGGTTATTTAGAAGATTCTAATATGAATACAATATCTGGAATGGTAGAGATGATTAATCTTTTAAGAGAATTTGAAGCAGGACAAAAAGTAGTTAGAATGCAAGATGAGATGCTGGAAAGAGCAGCAAATGAAATAGGAAGAATATAGGGGTGATAAAATGAGAGCAATGTGGACAGCAGCAACAGGAATGAAATCTCAACAATTTAACATAGATACAATATCCAATAACTTGGCTAATGTTAATACTACAGGTTATAAAGTAAAAAGGGCAGAATTTAAGGACTTATTTTATTCAAATATAAAAAGAGCAAATATTAATGACGAAGGTGGACGCCCTGTAAATTTAGAAGTAGGTCATGGAGTAATGCCTGTTGCAAGTAAAGCAGATTTTACTACAGGTAGTTTTATTGAAACTCAAAATACATTTGATTTTGCAATAGAAGGTCCAGGATTCTTTACAGTAGAACTTCCTAATGGAGATTTGAGACATACTAGGGATGGTAGTTTTAAGCTTAGTATAGACGGAGATGAAGCTACTTTAGTAACAAGTGAAGGATATTTTGTATTATCTGAAGATGAGGATGTAATTACTTTTGATTCAGAATTAAGAGATATAGTAGTAGATGAAAGAGGATATATATATGCTATTGATGAAGATGATGAGAATGTTGAATTAGGTAGAATTATGATTAATGATTTTATGAATCCTCAAGGGCTTCAATCAGAAGGACAAAACTTATATAGAGAAACTGTTGCTTCTGGAGAAGCAAGACCTTTAGAAGGTGAAGAGATGAATAGTAGAGTGATACAAGGTTATCTTGAATCATCTAATGTTCAAGTAGTAGATGAAATGGTTAAGATGATAACTGCACAAAGAGCTTATGAAACGAATTCTAAAACCATAACTACCTCAGATGAAATGATGCAAATGGCAAATAATGTGAAAAGATAAAGAGGTGAATTAAATGAATATATCACCAATTAATAATATAATATTAAATTCTAAAGATCCTTCTGTAACTGGAAAAAAGTTAGAAAATCTTAAAAAGGGTCAGGATGATAAGAAGTTAATGAATGTTTGTAAAGAATTTGAAGGTGTTTTTATAAACATGATGCTAAAACAAATGAAAAATACTGTCCCAGAAAATGGACTAATAGAAAAATCTCAGGGAACTAAGATTTTTGAAGATATGTATACAGAAGAATTATCAGATGAAATATCCCAGGGAGAAAATGGTATGGGAATAGCAAAAATGATGTATGAACAATTAAAAAAAGTAAATGTTCAGTTGTAAGTAAAAAAAAAGAAGCCCTAGGGCTTCTTTTTTATTGTATGTTTTTTACTTGCCAAAC
>CAZMMV010000135.1:0-2442 GCA_964567475.1 uncultured Tissierellaceae bacterium
AACTAGTGAAAATAGATTAGGTGGCAATTCTAGAACAATTGATAATTTACATAATAAAAATATAGAGTCTGAAATCTCTAGATATAGAGATATAGAAAAGATAAAGGAAAAGATGGAGATGATTAAAGAAGATTTATTTGATGACCTTCCAAGATCACTCTTAGCCCAAGAAAATTCTAGTCCTAATACAGTTTTACATTTATTAAGGTGATTAAAATATTGAGTATATTAAATAATAAAGGATTGATTTAGTAGAAAATTATATAAATTTTACTAAATCAGTCCTTTAAATTTTATAGATTACATAAGTAAATTAGTTAAATTTTTATAAATTAAATAATACCAATATATTGCCGATAGTATAGATGATGATGTGATTTTATGAATACAGAAACCAATCAATTAATTCAAAAGGAAGTGTTTTAATGCCAAATCAAGAAGTAATTTCTAACATATTAGATTTATTAGAAATCATGGAAGAAGGACTAGATTATATTAAACAAAGGATAATGGAATTAAATATAGAAGCTACTACAACTGTATTATCAGATACTATAGCTGGTTTTGCTTCCATAGAAGAAGCAATAACTCCTATCCTATCTGAACTAGAAGAAAATAAAATTCTAGAAAAAGCAGAAAAATTAAAGGATAGATTTAATATATTAGTAAAAGAATATGAAAATAAAGATGGACGAAACTACTATGAGATAATTCAATTATCTTTAGAGCCTGCATTTAATAATTGGAAAAAAGAAATAGAGATAGCAATAAGACCATATATAGCATCTTAATATAATATAAAAAATCAGGAGGAAATAAATGAGAAGGACAGCTCAATCGCAAGCGATATCGCTAGGGTACCAGGTACTTTCACAGACTAAAGCGTAGACTGAATTAAAGAAGGACTCCAAAGGATTAATTTGCTAAGGGGTTCTTTTGGTACTATAAAAGTGTAAATGCAAGACATCAATTAAAAGATGTTGTGTATTTGCACTTATTTTTTTACAATAAGAGAGTAATTGGCCTGGCGTGGGTCTTTTTGGATTATAACATCCGTCATAAAAACTGCCAGCCATCTCTTATTACAAGCATTCGATTAAGCAGGTTGAACTAATTAACGTTCGCGTAACTAACCAAAATGAAGGGTGATAAGTGCAGATGGATTGCAATTACAAAATAAATAATGGAGGTTAAATATGATAAGTGTAGGAATTGATGTGTCATATAGCAGTCTCGGTCACAGGCTCCCTCGCTATAGTACCAGGTACTTTCGAGGACTAAAGTGTAGATTAGATAAATAAAACTAGGGTACCAGGTAACTTCACAAACTAAATCGGTGAGGTGTAATTTACCATATGAATTGATTTTAAAAGCTAGAAGATTTAACTTCTATTCTTTCCATTTTCTATATGGTTTTTGAAAAGGGCCTGTACTTTTTCTATAGAGTAGTTAAACTTCTTTGCTACAGCTTTTTAGGAAGTATTGTTTATACTGATTTTAAAGGCTAAGTTTGATACAATAGTATTAGCGATATAACCCAGGGTAATGTATAATAATATTAATGAGGTGAAAAGATGACTAAAGACATATCTAACATGATAAAGGAAAAGTTAAAGGAACTTGAACAAAACTTAATATATTTAAAGCAAATATCATATGATATGAATATTGAAAACTTGAAATCAGATATGATCAGGTACTGGGGTATAGAAAGAGGAATTTAACTTTCCTCATCCATTATTATTCCACTGTAATCCATATTAGAAAACTCATTATACTTAGAGTCTAAATCTTCTCTACTAGGACCTTTAATATTTCTAAAGCTTTTATATAGTTTCAAAATCATTTTTCTCATAGGATTAAATGCTTGCTTCAAATTATCTTTTGATTGTACTAAGTTGTTTTTAAAAAGTTCTTCATCTAATTCCAATTTATTGTCTCTTATTACATAAATCCCTATATTATTTAAATCAACATTATATTCATCTAGTATGGTCTTTATTTTTTGACTATGATTAGTGTTTATTTCTATATCAAAATGTTTTAGTGCAAGGGCGGTTTTATTATATTTATCTATAAGGTCTTTTATATGTTTTATATCTAAATTTATATCGTCTTCTATTAGTTCAATAGCTTTATAAAGATTTCTTTCATTATGATAAAAGTTAAGATATTCTCTTGCTAAATTTTCTAATTTATCATAAAATACATCTGATGATATAAGATGATTTGCAGATGAATAAGTGACATTATTAGCTACTGGATTAACAGGATTAACAGGGTCTACTGCAGAAGTTCTATTCTCTAAAGTTCTAGTTCGGTGAACAAAGCTAGAGTGTATTCTTTTACTTCTTATTGAAGATGAAGATGAAATCTTAGACATTATAAAACCTGGTTTCTAAAATCATACTAAATAGTGTCAGCATGATTTTTCACTTACTA
>CAZMMV010000136.1:0-2375 GCA_964567475.1 uncultured Tissierellaceae bacterium
AGGCTATAAGGTGAGAAGCGGACACTTCTACTTTGCTTTAATATTTAGTTTACTAATCTAGTATACATCATTAATATTTCCTTGTCAAACTTATTTTGCTAACTCATATAGTGCATATGCATATATTTTTGCTATCTTCATTAAATGATCAATTGATATAAATTCATCTTTTTGATGAGCTAACTCTTTTTGCCCTGGGAACATTGGTCCAAATGCTACTGCATTATCCATAGCCCTAGCGTAAGTTCCTCCACCAATTGTAATTGGCTCACTATCCATTTCCCCAGTTTGTTCCCTATATACCTTCATTAACTTTTTAACTAAAAAGTTATCTTTTGCTACATATAAAGGCTTGCTTTCTTTTTTACCCTTTACTAATTCTATCTTTGTATCTTTTAGATTTTCTATTATACCATTATATACTTTTTGAGCACTACTATCTATAGGATATCTTACATTTATTGTAAGTACTACTTTACCCTCTTCTAATTTAATAACTCCAGGATTAAAACTTAATTTTCCTGATTCTTTATCTTCAAATCCACATCCTATAGATTGACCATTATGTTTAAATCCTATTCTTTCATTATACATATTTATGAAATCACATATATCACATTTTTCATCCATTAATTCTCCTAAGAAGTCCATTAAATATGATATAGCATTATCTCCCTTTTCTGGAGTACTTCCATGGGCAGAAACTCCCTTAGCTGTTATTTTAACATTCTTACCATCTATATCTATAGTTAGTGGATAATCTTTGTCTTTCTTATAGTTATCATATTTATTTTTGAAATTATCTATATCTTCTACTTCTAAAATAGCAATAGCTCCATCAGGAACCATATTTGGTGCATTTCCACCCTTTAAATCTTTTATAGTTATTCCACAGCAACCATAAGTCTCTAAATCAATAACTAAATCAAAGTTTATTATTCCCTTTTCTCCATAAATCACTGGAAAATTTGCATCTGGAGTAAATGCCATAGTTGGAGCTTTTTCATGTTCAAAGTAATAGTTTATACCACCCCAACCTGTTTCTTCATTAGTACCAAAAATTATTCTAATTTTTCTACTAAGTTTTACTCCTGAATCCTTTAAGACCTTCATTGCATAAAGTGCTGCTATAGCTGGTCCTTTGTCATCTGTTGTTCCTCTTCCATAAATCTTATCATCATGTATCTCTCCAGCATAAGGTGGATATGTCCAACCATCCCCTTCTGGTACCACATCTACATGAGCCAAAATTCCAACTATCTCTTCCCCTTCTCCAAACTCTGCATGTCCTGCATAATTATCAAGGTTTTTAACCTTAAATCCTAACTTTTCTGATAAATCTAAGGCATTATCTAGTGCCCTCTTAGGTCCTTCTCCAAAGGGCATTCCCTCCTTCGCTTGACCTTCTAAACTCTTAATCTTAATTATTTCTTGAGTTGATTTAATTATTTCTTCCTTGTAGCCATCAATCATTTTATTGAAATCCATCTAATCCACTCTCCTTACATATTACTATATCCTTATTATACCCTTATAGTGGATTATCTACAATTAATTTTATAGATTTTAATTAACTAAATGAAATTTTAGCTTTATTCTTTCTTATAATAAGAATATTTTAATAATAAGTTTAATAAATAATTAGTATTTTATTTATTGTATATTTTTTTATATTAATCAGCTTAAATGGTTACACTAAATTTACAAAACTATATAAGTAGGTGAGATAACTTGAAAAAAAGAGTAATATCTATATTGCTAACATTATTAGTAATTGCATCTTTATTATTAGTGTGGGACTATTTTATCGACAATGGTGAGTTTTCAAACTTTAAATTAATAGATAAAGTAGTAATATGGGCAACAACTTTAATATTGTTTGTACTATATATTAAGACAAAAAAGACACCACAATTAGCTCCTTCTGTTATGTCAATAGAAAAAAAAGCTGATAATGAAAAAAATAAATCTAATGTTTTTTTTAAAGATGTGGCAGGACTAGAAGAAATTAAGGAGGAATTACATGAAACCATTGATTTCATTAATCATTCTATGAAATATAAAAAAATGGGTGCAAAAATTCCTAAGGGCATATTATTTCATGGTCCACCAGGAACTGGTAAAACCTTATTAGCTAAAGCTGTTGCAGGTGAAACTCAATCTAATTTTTTATATGCTTCTGGATCTGAATTCGTAGAGAAATATGTAGGCGTAGGAGCTAAGAGAGTTCGGACTTTATTTGAAAAAGCAAAGAAAGATTCTCCCAGTATTATATTCATTGATGAATTAGATGCAATAGGCACTAAAAGAAATTTAGAATCTAATAATGAAAAAGATCAAACATTAAATCAACTTTTAGTTGAAATGGATGGATT
>CAZMMV010000137.1:0-2310 GCA_964567475.1 uncultured Tissierellaceae bacterium
CTAATAATGAAAAAGATCAAACATTAAATCAACTTTTAGTTGAAATGGATGGATTTAACACAGATGAAACAGTAATAATTATAGCTGCTACTAATAGGCTTGACTTACTTGACGAAGCACTACTTAGACCAGGCAGATTTGATAGGCACATATTCATAGGTAATCCCAATATAAATGCCAGGGAAAAAATTTTACAAGTCCATACAAAAAATAAACCTATGGATAAATCCATAAATATTAAATCTATAGCTCAAAAAACTACTGGCCTATCTGGAGCACAACTTGCCAATATTGCCAATGAAGCAGCTATTATAGCAGTAAGGAGAAATAAAAACAGTATATCTATCAATGAATTCGATGCAGCCATAGAAAGGGTCTTGGCAGGTTTAGAAGTTAAGCATCCATCAGTTATGCGCAAAGAAAAGCAAACTGTAGCCATACATGAGTCAGGCCATGCACTGGTCTGTAAAATTCTAAATATTGATGTAGTTCAAAAAGTATCTATTATTCCTCGAGGACAATCGCTGGGTTATGTACTTAAATTCCCAGAGGAAGAAAGGTATCTTATGACTAAAACTCAACTATTAAATAGAATCACCGGCTTATTAGCTGGTCGAGCTGCAGAAGAGATAACATTTAATGAGATAACTACAGGTGCTAAAGATGATTTAAACAAGGCAACAAATGTTGCTAGAGAAATGGTATGTAGCTATGGAATGAGTGATTTAGGCACCATGGCCCTAGATGAAAATTATCTGAAATATAACTCAGATACAATTAGATTAGAAATAAAGAAAATTACAGATAAAAGATACCTGGAAGCCCTAAAAATCATTAGAGAAAATAAATATTTGCTTAACACTATTGCAGATAGTCTTTTACAAAAAGAAACTTTAGATAGTATTGAACTAGATTTAATTTTCGAAAAATCTAAAGCCTCTAAAGCTTGTGCAAGTCATCATAATTAAAAAGATTGGATTTATATCCGAAGATATAAATCCAATCTTTTTCTTATTTCTTTTCTTCTACTTCCTTTACTAAGTCTTTTATAAAATCTTCAACTTTAACCTGTCCCTGATCTCCCTGATCCATTTTTCTCACAGAAAGCAATCTATTATTTACTTCTTGTTCCCCTACTATCAACATATTAGGAATTCTCATGTTTCTTGCTTCTCTAATCTTGTATCCTATCTTTTCTGCTCTAGAATCTACAGTTACCCTTATATCCTTTTCTTCCATTTCTTTTTTTATTTCATAAGCATAATCATTGAATTTATCGGATATAGGTAATATTGTAGCTTGAACTGGTGCCAACCAAGCTGGGAATTTACCAGCATAATGTTCTATCAATATTCCCATAAATCTTTCCATAGAACCATATATTGTTCTATGAATCATCACAGGCCTTTGTTTTTCATTGTTTTGATCTATATATGACATATCAAATCTTTCTGGCATTTGGAAATCAAGTTGGATAGTTCCACATTGCCAAGTCCTACCTATAGCATCTTCCAATTGAAAATCTATTTTAGGGCCATAAAATGCTCCGTCCCCTTCATTTACTATATAATCTATTTCCTTTGCTTCTAAAGCTTCTATAAGCCCATTAGTAGCATTTTCCCATTGTTCATCTGAACCCATAGAATCTTTTGGTCTAGTAGACAATTCTATATGATATTTAAATCCAAACACATCATATATATAATCTGCTAATTCTATTACACCTATTAATTCTTCTTTTATTTGAGACGGTAGCATAAACAAGTGAGCATCGTCCTGTGTAAATGATCTTACTCTCATAAGTCCATGTAATGCTCCTGATAACTCATGTCTATGGACAAGTCCCAGTTCACCCCATCTAAGTGGTAAGTCTCTATAGCTATGCATTTTTGATTTATAAATCAATATTGAGCCTGGACAGTTCATTGGTTTTATAGAATAATCATTTTCATCTATTTCTGTAAAATACATATTTTCTTTGTAATGAGCCCAGTGTCCTGATTGTCTCCATAGAGACTCATTTAATATAAGTGGAGTTTTTATTTCTCCATAACCTCTTTTAATATGTTCTTTTTTCCAGAAATCTTCTAATATATTTCTTAAAATCATACCTTTTGGATGGAAGAATGGAAATCCTGGTCCTTCCTCATGCATGCTAAATAATTCTAATTCTTTTCCTAATTTTCTATGATCTCTTTTTTTAGCTTCTTCTAATCTATTTAGATATTCATCTAAATCTTTTTTCTTAGTAAACGATGTACCATAAATACGCTGTAGCATTTTATTATTTTCACTACCACGCCAATATGC
>CAZMMV010000138.1:0-2302 GCA_964567475.1 uncultured Tissierellaceae bacterium
TTTAGAATATCATCATTGTCCATCTGATCCTGATTCTGTAGATGGAATAGTTATAGAAGAGTTAAAACTAGCAATAGTAGATGGAACTGCTCCTCATATAATAGATCCAATATATCCAGGTATTACAGATAAGATAGTAGATTTGGCTGTATTTATAAATAAGCAGTATATGATAGAAGAAAAAGAAAAGATAATAAAGGCTAAGAAAGCAAATAAATCTGCTTATAGGAAAGCTTTTAATTATTTTAAATCTGCAAAGATAATCCATGAAGAAATAGAAAATAGCAATAAGCTTTTAGTAAATAAAAAAGAAATCAATAAAATAAGTAAAGATATTATAGAAGAAGTTTTTTCTAAGGAAGAAAGGCAAATAGAGTATAATGGATTTAGTGAAAGACATTTATTTTCTTCAGCATATACACCTGAGGGATATGTAGACTATACGGATACCATACTAGAAGGACTTACACATATATATTATATAGAAGGAGAAATAGCTACTGGGAAGTCTTTACTATTAAATAGAATCTTAGATAGATCAAGAATATCAAATTATAGTATTGAGATATATCATGATCCTATGTTTTCTGAAAAGTTAGAGTCCTTATATATTAAAGATTTGGATACATTAGTTACTTCCAATAAAATAGCCAAAGACTATACTAATGATATTATTAATTTTAATAAATATATTTATATGGAAAGATTAAATGAAGAGGACTATAGCTTTTATAAATTATTAAAAGATAGAGGAATAGAAAGCTTATCCAAGGCTAAAGATAATCACTTCATACTTGAAAAAGCTTACAATCCTGCTATTGATTATAGTGGTATAGATAAGCTGAGAACAAAACTATTAAAAGAGATATTAGGTTAAATTAAAATTTTAAAGTGAAATTATGATTTTATTTCTTCAAAGAATATTGTCATAATTTCTTCTAATTTATCTAGGGGGACTTTACCTTGAATATTGTCCTTAGTCCCTCCTCCTTTTACATTGAATTCAGAAGGAAGTTTTTTAAGTATATCTTTTAAGTTTATATCTATATTTTCAGATATATTAATTAAAAATTGTCCTGTATTACTATTTTTAAGACCATATATTTGTACTAGATTGTCTTTTTTACTAAGATAACTAGCTATTTGTACTATTTCTTTTAAATCTTTATCTTCAAATAATCTTGATACAAAAGATATGTCTTTTATTTTAAATGCAGATTCAAATATTTCTTTTGCTTTATATCTATTTAAATCTTCTTTGATTTTTCTATTTTCTTTTTCCAATTCAGTCTTCTGATCATATAGAAGTTGTACTTTTTCAAAGGAATCTTTATCCTTTGAAGATAATAATAGGCTAATATCATTTATTGATTTATTTTTCCACATATAGTCATATAGTGCCCTATTACCACATATAAACTCTACCCTAATATTTCCTTTGTAATGTTCCCACTTTCTTATTTTGATTAACCCTATTTCACCAGTACTTTTAAGGTGCGTTCCTGCACAAAGTGAAAAATCTATATTATCTATTTCTACTATTCTTATATTTGAGTTAACAGGAGGTTCTTTTCTTACTGGTATTGTATCTATTTCATGTTTTTCTATATAGTAGGCCTTAATTTCAAAGTTTGAAGTTATTATTTTATTTGCATATATTTCAATTCTATCTGCCTCTTCTTTCGTAAGATTTGGTAGATCTACGTCAATATATACATAGTCTTTACCTAAATGGAATCCAATAGTTTCTCCATTATATAATTTATAAAAGGATGCAGATAAAAGATGCTGTCCAGTATGTTGTTGCATATTATCTAATCTATTGTTCCACTGGATATTTAATGTCACTTTATTGCTATGTATATTTTCATTTACTACATGTATTATTTCTCCATTTTCTTCATAAACTTCTTCTAAAGGTACACCGTTTATTGTTCCACTATCTCCAGGTTGTCCTCCTGATAGATGAGGATAAAATATAGTTCGGTTGAGTTCTATATAATATTTTCCATCTTTATATGTTTTATTTGTGATTCGTCCTTCAATTTCTCTTAAATATGGGTTTTCTAAATATAATCTTTCAGTCACTAAACACACTTCCTTTCCTATCTAATTATATAATAACATAAAAATTAAAAACAAGGCTTATTTATTAATTTAATATGTTATAATTATATAAATAAGAGTTAGGAGGTAGGCAACAGCATTAAATAATAATACCAAATAGTATCAAATAATGATAAATATATATTGATTGCTTCCATAATTTAGTGTAAACTTAGATATAAGGAGTGGTTACTTA
>CAZMMV010000139.1:0-2031 GCA_964567475.1 uncultured Tissierellaceae bacterium
GCTGCATCAGTACTTCATTTTGTAGGCATATTTAAATATTTAGCATAAGATATGGAAATTTTAAAAATACTGTTAGATAAATTAAAATCTAACAGTATTTTTTATTTTAGACCTCAAGTTAAGATTCAATTGACAATCTAGAAGTGTATTTATATACTATAAGTATAAGGATACATTTAAAATAACGTACCCATACAGAGTTTATTTAACTATATAAGACAAGGGGTGGTATTTATGACAAATTTTAAATATGTTTATGGACCGGTTCCATCAAGAAGAATGGGACTTTCTATTGGCATTAGTCCTATAGCTAAGGGGCATTGTAATTATTCTTGTATATATTGTCAATTGGGAAGAACAAGATATATGACTAATGAAAGAAAAGAATATTTTGATTGTAAAGAACTAATAGAGGAATTTAAAATATATCTAAAAGATGATATTGAATTTGATGTAATTACAATAGTTGGTGAGGGAGAGCCACTTTTATATAAGGGTTTAGGAAATTTAATTAGCCAATTGAAATTATTAACAGATAAGCCGATAGCTGTTATAACTAATGGAGCTTTGCTAGCTAGCCATTTAGTAAGGAAAGAATTAAAAGATGCAGATATTGTTCTTCCTTCTTTAGATGCATCAGATGAAGCTATGTTTAAGAAGATTAATAGACCTCATGGGGATATAAAATTTGATGAGGTTATTGGAGGATTAAAAACTTTTTCTAAGGAATATAATGGACAATTATGGATAGAACTAATGATTGTTAAAGATATAAATGATAATAAGGAGTTTTTCTTAGCTTTTAAAGATTTACTAAGTGAAATAAATTATCAGAAATTATATATCAATTCTCCTGTAAGGCCTCCAGCTGAAACATTTGTTGAACAAGCTTCAAAGGAAACAATGGACGAAGCTATTTCAATATTAGGCGGGATTTCTATAGATAAACTTATTTCAGAAGGTTTTTATAGTGAGACTGAAGATGATTATGAGGCTGTTTTAAGTATTATCAAAAGGCATCCTATGAATCAATTTGAAATAAAATCTTTTATTGAAGAGAGAGGAAATTCTGGGGTTGAGGATTTCTTTGAAAAGTTAAATGATGATGAGAATATAGAGGTAGTAAATTATAAAAACTACTATACTTACAGATTAAGATGAAAGGAGCTTTTTCATGGAAAATCCAATAAAGAAAGTTGCAGCTATTCATGATTTATCTGGATATGGACGAACTTCTCTAGCGGCAATAATTCCTATAATTTCGTCTATGGGTATTCAGCTGTGTCCATTTCCTACAGCAGTTTTATCTAATAATACTGGTTGTTTTGATGAGTTTTCATTTGTTGATTTGACTGATTCAATGGAAGATTACATGGATCATTGGAAAAAGGAAAATATTATATTTGATTGTATTTATAGTGGATTTTTAGGATCGGGAAAGCAAGTAGATATTGTTTTAAACTTTATTGAAAGTTTTAAAAAGGCTTCTAATCTGGTAGTTGTGGATCCTGTTATGGGAGACCATGGTAAGTTATACCCGACTATAGATGAAGATATGGTTGAAAAAATGAAAACATTAGTAGGAAAAGCAGATATTATTACTCCAAATTTTACAGAGGCTATATATTTATTAGGAAGGGATTACAATAAATATATAAAAGAAGATGAAGTTAAAGATCTATTGATAGACTTGTCTAATTTAGGTCCCAAGATAGTTGTTATTACAAGTGTAGAAGATATGGATATAGCAGACAAGATAGATGTATTTGCTTATGATAAAGAAGAGGATAAATTTTGGAAGATAGGATCTAAACATATTCCCGCAGAATTTCCTGGCACAGGAGATGTTTTTACTAGTGTATTGATAGGGAGTTTGCTTAATGGCCATAGTTTACCTATGTCATTAGATAAGAGTGTACAGTTTATAACTGCTTGTATTAAGAAGAGTTGTGATTATTCATATCCTAGAAGGCAAGGAATTTTATTGGAGACAAGTCTTGATTTCCTAAAAGCTCCTATTATGGATACTAG
>CAZMMV010000140.1:0-1985 GCA_964567475.1 uncultured Tissierellaceae bacterium
CCTTTTAATTTATCTGATATTTCTTTATTCTTTTCCATTATATTGTTTATATTAGTTATACCATCTACTATATGCATATTCTTCTCTGCTATATCAGTTGTAGCTATTGTAGATTCCTCTACTGTAATAGATATTTCATTTATAGAAACTGATACTTGATTTATAGTTGCCGTCAACTCTTCAGATGTAGCTGATAAATCTGCTAATATATCGTTTAAAGATGAACCATCATCCTTGTATTCCATTATAGCTTGGACCATGTTTTCATAATCATTCATTACATCCTTTTCTAAGAAAGTGATTAAAGCTGAAGTATTACTTACTAAATCATTTACAGCCTTAGTGATTACCTCAGTAACAGTTTGTATCTCCACTACTGTATCATTGGAAGTATCTGCCAGTTTCCTTATTTCTTCTGCTACAACAGCAAATCCTTTGCCAGTTTCTCCAGCCCTAGCTGCTTCTATAGCTGCATTTAGAGATAATAAACTTGTTTGTTCTGAGATTGATAATATAGCATCAGTTAATATATTTATCTTCTCTACTTCTTTAGAAGACTCAATAGCTTTCTCTATATTTTTCCTAGTACTGCCATAAATATTTATGGTATTTTCTTTAGCCTGAATAAATTTACTATTTAATCCATCGGCTTTTGTACTTATTTCACTAGATGTAAGAGCTCCCTCTTCTACTCTTTCTGTAAAATCACCTATAGCTTTATTTATTTCATCACTAGAGCCATTTACAGAAATAGTCGCTGCTGCAGTTTCTTCCATACCAGCTGACAATTCTTCTGTCGTAGCTGATGTATCTTCTGCTTCATTTACTAAATAATTTAACTCTTTTATAGTATTTTCATAAACCTCATGATTTGTTGCAATCGAAGCCTCTAATTCATTCATAAACAACTTTAGTTTTTCTACTACATTATGGAAAGAATTATACATCTGCCCAATTTCATCTTTCCTCTTAAGATCCTTTTCATCTATCTTATCTGATAGATTTAAATTCCCTATATTTTCAGCAACTTGAGCCGAATGAATTATTGGTTTGGTAATAGAATCTGAAATTATCAAAGAAATAATTACACCTATTATTAAAATAACTATAGAAGCTAATATCGTATATTTAACAACATAGTTTATAATACCAAAAGTATAATCAACAGAAACACCTACCCCAACTTTCCAATTGGATTCTATTACATCTCCAAAGAAGAAAACCCTATCCTTTCCATCATAATCTTTTATCCTTTTATCTCTTATAGATAATTTTTTTCCTTCAACTATAGAATTAAGCCTTCCATCTACTATTTCTTCAATATTTGTAAATCCATCTTCTGTAGGTTTAAACTCATCATTAGGATGAGATACAATATTATTCTTATCATCAATTAAAAGTGCATAAGAACCTTCCCCCACCTCTACCTGAGATATCAATTCTACTAAATAATCAATATGAATATCTGTAGATATAACACCTTCCATTCCATCCAACGCTTTAAAAGCCTTTGAAATAGTAATAACCATATCTCCTGTCATGGCATCTACATAGGGTTCTGATATGTAAAAATCATCATTACCAATAGCTTCTACATACCAATCTCTAGACGTAGGATCATAGTCACTTTCAGGAATCCATCCAGAACCATCTATAAAATACTTATCAGAAAAAGATAAGCAATATAAATTCCCTGGGTTTCTTTCACTAGCTTCTTTTAAGTACTTGTAGCCATACTCATATTCAAAATTATCACCAACAACCATACTTTCAATAACTTCATACAGTGAATCCTTTTGTAAAGACATCCATTTATCAATATCCTTAGCTACAGTCTCAGATTCCAACTGAACCTTTCCATCTATTTCTTTTTCTAGATTTTGAATAGATAATATATAGTTAATCCCAGATATTGATAAAATACTGATAATACAAATTAAAACAGTAAATAAAATCATCTTATTTCTTAACTTCATAATATCACC
>CAZMMV010000141.1:0-1965 GCA_964567475.1 uncultured Tissierellaceae bacterium
TAAAGTAGGAGGGGATAAAAATGAGATTTGAAGAACTTAGTAAAAAGCATCAAGATTTTCTAATGTATTGTTTATCAGACTATATAAAAGCTCAGTCGCAAGCTCCTTTGCTAGGGTACCAGGTACCTTCGCAAACTAAAGTAGTGAAGTGAACAGACTGAACTAACTAAAGAAACAAATTAGATACATCACAGGTATAAATACTTGTGATGTATCTTTTTATTTTTTGTAAAGGCACAAAAGCAGAATTTCATGACTAAGATAATTAATAAAATGCTTTTTTTAACAGATAGATCTATGATATAATCAATATAAGAAATATGAAAGTAGGTGGGGAATAGATGAAGATATATTTTGATATGAATATATACAATAGAATATTTGATGACCAACGACAGATGAGAATAAGATTTGAGTCTATGGCAATAGATATTTTATTTGAATTGGTTGAAAAGGGAAAATATGAGTTAATGTGGTCATTTATATTAGAGTATGAAAATAGCAAAAATCCTTTTTTAGAAAGAAAGCTTAATATTAAGTCTATTTCTACATTATGCAAGGAGACCATTAAACCTAATGATAATATTAAATTAATAGCAAAAGATATAGTTAAGAATTCAAACACAAAAGATAAAGATGCATTACATTTGGCATCTGCTTTATATGAAAATTGTAAATATTTTATAACTTGTGATGATAAGTTTATAAAAACAGTAGAAAGAAATAGAGAAAGTTTGAAAGATATAATTCGAAATATTAAGTTGTATAATCCTATAGATTTTCTTAGAAAGGAGATGGATATTGATGTTATTGAATGAAAAGAGTAAATTTACAGATAAAGAGATTATAGAAAAAGGTTCTAGAGCATTGATAAAAGAGCTTGGGTATTCTGGATTTTTAAGATTTATACGTCATTCTGAGGGAATAGGTAAAGAAGATTATTTAAAATTAGAGGATGAAATATTTGATGGAATGTCTTTAGATGAGATATACGATAATGCAAAGGAACACTGGGAGAGTAAAGAATAGGATTCCACTCGACTTTTGTGTCGTAACAAGCTCAGTCGCAAGCTCCTTTGCTAGGGTACCAGGTACCTTCGCAGACTAAAGCGTAGATTGAGAAAAAATTAAATAAACATTTCAAAAAGGACTGACCTTCGGGTTGGTCTTTTTTTATGTGGAAAGTAGGGTGGAAGTTTTATGGTATAATGGGTTTGAAGGTGGTGAGAGTAAGGATGGAGCAGATAGAAATGAACCTTGTAGGAGATTGGCAAAGAAAAATATTAAATGATATTAAAAAAGAAGGAATAGAAATTTCTGATGACACAAGAACAAAGTCTTTAATAATTAAATACTTTACATATTTGCGAAAGAAAGGAATTAGACAATCTTACAATGTATATAAATCTAAGAAATTTAGGTGTCCAACTGAATTTACAGAAGGATTAGATCAGATTATTAATACATTGAAAGAGGGTGGTGATATATCCCCATACTTAAGCAAACAAGTAGAACATCTAAAAGATGATCTCATGTTTAATGATTGGGGAGTGTTACATCTACATTTAGGTGAAAAAATGGAGAAAAACAATAAATATATAGAAAGAACAGGACCACTTTTATTTGTATATTTTAAAGAAAATAATGTTTATCTAATAAATATCTATGAGCATGGAGACTGGACTAAAAAAGATATATTACAAACTATGTATAATAATTGGTCTGAACTTATAGAGCCTTTTATTCTAAAAGAAGTAACAGGTCTAAGCAGAACACTTTCAGAAGCAAATCACCAAAAAATTCAAAAGTCTGGTGGGTTTACTCTTATTGAGCTAAAGGATGAAGATGGTAATAATACTGTAATAATGCCTCCAGGAATTGGGATAGCTTCATCTGGAGATGCAATTATTGATGTTCAAAACCATGATAATGAGATAGAAAAAATTATGATTTTGGAAGACTTAA
>CAZMMV010000142.1:0-1779 GCA_964567475.1 uncultured Tissierellaceae bacterium
AGTTAAAACTGGTAAGGATATTGTTACTATTTTCTAAAATAAAACCTTTGTATAGTAATATTCTTAATTTTATTTTGATATTATGTAAACATACAAAATTATATATACTTTAACCTCTTAAAGTCCCAAGTTTCATTATATTCCTCTTTTTCTTCTATAGCTCTACAAATTGGAAGAGTAAGTTCAATTATAATATCTATTGCTTTACTAAATTCTATAGATGTATTTATTTCTTTTTCTATAAATCTATTCCACATATTATTTAAGCTTTCTAATTCCTTGAAGTTACTCACTTCATCTATGTTTTTTATAAAATTTAAGTGTCTTCTATTTTTAAATGTATTATATATAGATTTTCTTAAGATATCACCATTAAAATTTTTAGAAATAGCCAAATGGTATATATCATAGTAATCTTTCATTCTACTTGATGCTTCCATTAGATATAGTATTGCATCTAATTTTTCAGCTACTATTGCCTCCATAGAATAAGCTCTTATTTCTGGTTTTTCAAAACCTTCTATAATAGTTTCTAATTTTATAATCTTTGACCCTGGAATTATTACATCTCCAACACCTAAATCTACAAATATCATAGTTTTTGATCGTCCTATTACTCCCATTAATTTTATTCTTAATCCATGGTAATCGTTTTGTTCTGTAATTCTTTCCATCCCCATAAATTCAAATATAATAGCATTTTTATTATCTATTTCTATAATTTCTTTAATTGTGTTTTCCACAATTTCTTCTTCATTAGATAAATTTTTCATTAAATAATCAGAATCCATGGTTGCTCTAGTATCTCCTGCTCCTAGGGAAAATAATAGGAATCCTCCTTTTAAAATGAACTTGTCCCTAAACTTTGATTTACCAAGTCTTCTAGAAAACTCTTCCTGTAAAAAAAGTGTAATCATCTGTTGACTTGGTATATCTCTTTTTATTGACTCATTTTTTAACCTGGCTAATATGCTACTTGGGCTACTATTCACTAAAACCACACTCCTATATAAGTCTCTACTATTCCTAATATATTTAATTCCCTGGCATATTTATATAAATTATTAAGATTTTTATCATTATCTTTTATATATTTTCTTATAGCAGAATTAAATACTTCTTTATCAATCTTGTTTCTGTGTTTTATTAAATCACAAATGGTCTTATCTTTATCATAAACCCTAGTAATAATCTTATTATTATGGTTTTCTTCATCTAAATAAGTCTCAATTTTCATAATTCCTATTTCTAAAATACTTTCTTCTACAAAATGTACCTTTATCTTAGGATATTCAATATTATATTTATTTCTATCCATATTTCTACCAACAGCTATCTTCCACTCATTAGGAATTCTTTCAGTATATTCATGAAGTAGTAGTGCACTTTCTAGATATATAATAGCCTCAGGAAACAATGAGGATATTATTTCATAGTCATATAAATGGATCTCATTATAAATATAATTGCCTCTACTTACCCTACTTATTTTTTCTTCTTCTAGTAATTTATTAATCATATATGAAGAAAGACCATATTCATTTAATTTAGCAGTTGTTAAAACTCCATTATGAGTAAATATACTTTTTAAAGCATCCATAATATCCCTCACTTCTTTTAAATAACTCTACACATTCAACTTCATGTGTGTAGTCTTTGTTAAATATAGTTTAACATATATTTAAATATTTTAATAGATTAAAATTATAATTAGATGTTTTAATATGTTTATTTTTTGCATTTTCTATATAATATATACATTTAAAACTAACTTCTTCA
>CAZMMV010000143.1:0-1609 GCA_964567475.1 uncultured Tissierellaceae bacterium
TCTACTGGAGCTGTAGGTACTATACTTTTATATTCTTTAGATCCTGATAAAATGGCAGGTTGGAACTATAATTTAAGAGATGGAGAAAAAAGATATATAGATAAAAAATATCATGTCTTGCCAAATCTAGGTGGTGCAGGAAAAGAAACTGTAAATCTAGAAGAATTACTAAAGGTAGATCCAGATGTATTGATAATTATGGGAAAAAATGATGATACTACTATATCACAAGCAGAAGAAATGGAAGAACAGTTGGGAAAACCTATAGTTATAATAGATGATGATATAAATAAACTAGATGAAGCCTATATCCTATTAGGCAAGATTTTAGCTAAAGAGGAAAAGGCAGGAGACTTAGCTAAATATTGCAAGAATGTATTGAATGATATAGAAGAAAATGTTAAATTAATAAATGAAGATATGAAAATAGATGTATATTATGCAGAGGGTGCAAATGGCTTACAAAGTGAACCAGCAGGATCTTGGCATGGGGAAATTATTGACATGGTAGGAGGAAATAATGTAGTCCAATTAGAAGAAGAAGGATCTGCGGGGAAATCTGAGGTATCAATAGAACAGGTTCTTAATTGGAATCCAGATATAATTATTTCTTGGGATGACGAAAGAGGAGGTTATTTTTCAGGAATACTCCAAGATCCTATTTGGAAGGATATAAGGGCAGTAAAAGATAAAGAAGTATATGAAATACCCAATAAACCTTTTAATTGGTTTGATAGACCACCATCTGTTAATAGAATATTAGGATTAAAATGGATGGGAAATCTCTTATACCCAGATATATATGATTATAATATGAGAGATGAGGTAAAAGAATTTTATAATAAGTTTTATCATTATAAATTAACAGAAGAAGAAATAGATGAGCTTTTAGAAAATACCATAAGATAATATGTTCCCCTCTTGATAAATAGATTTACAAATAAAATCTTATAGCAAGAGGGGGGCATTTTTATATGAAAGGTGATAAAATAATATATACTTAATACATATAAGGATGTGGAGCAATGCATAATTTGTTTTTAACTGGGGAAGTAGGAATAGGAAAATCTACTATTCTAAGAAATGTAATAGAAAGAATAAATCTTTCTATTGGGGGATATATTACTGAAAGGAAAACTCAAGATCATATAACTACTTTTATTGTAAAATCCTTATACAATAGTATGGAGGAGCATATTATAGCAAATATAAATACAATAAATAAATCAAAAAAAATATATAAAGATTCTTTTGAAATTGCTATGTCATCTATATTAGAAAATAGTTTGAAAAGTAGGGATTTAATAGTATTAGATGAATTAGGTTTTATGGAAAATGATATAGATATATTTACATCAAAGGTATATAAAATATTAGATAGTAAAAAACCTGTATTTGGAGTATTAAAGGATTTTGACTGCCAGTTTTTAAATAACATTAGAAGTAGGGATGATGTTATAATATTAGAAGTTACAAAAGAAAGTAGAAATACTATCTTGAATATAGTTATAGATGTATTAGAATCTTTTGGAGTAATATTTAAAAAGGAAAATAGTTTTATGTGGAATGAGACAAGAATAGATTGGTATAATGAAGCATTAGAACATCC
>CAZMMV010000144.1:0-1510 GCA_964567475.1 uncultured Tissierellaceae bacterium
ATAAAACAAAAAGAAAGAAGGCGATAATATGAAAAAAGGAATAATAATTACAAGTTTTGGGACAACTCATGAGGATACAAGAAAACTTTGTATAGAATCAGTGGAAGAATTAATAAAGAATAAATTTAGTGAATATCATGTTCTTAGGGCATTTACATCTAGAATAGTTATATCTAGATTAAAAGATAATTACAATTATTTAGTGGATAACCCTACTCAAGCATTAGAAAAGATGAAGTCTAGTGGAATAAAAGATATTTATATTCAACCTCTTCTTATAATAGAGGGTCATGAATATGATAAAACTCTTAAAGATGTAGATAAGTTTTTAGAAGAAAATAAAGATTTTAATATAAAAATAGGAAAACCATTGTTATCAGATGATAAGGACTATAATGATGTTATAACTGCTTTGAATTTAGCTGAAGAGTGTGAAAATCATGGATTTGTACTTATGGGGCATGGAAGTTATCATCAAGCAGATCAGTCATATGAAAAACTGGAAAACATGATGAGAGATAGGGGATATGATGAAGTTTTCATAGGAACTGTAGAGGGTGAAAAGACTATAGAGGATATAGTTTTAGGAATGAAAGCTAAAAAAATAGACAAGGTAAATTTAAAACCATTTATGCTAGTTGCAGGAGATCATGCTAAAAATGATATGGCATCAGATGAAGAGGATTCATGGAAGAGTATATTGGAAAAAAACAATATAAAAGTAAATGTAGAAATTAAAGGATTAGGAGAAAATGAAAAAATTAGAAATATCTTCTTAAATCACTTAAGAGATATAATTTAGATATATGGAGGTTGATTATGAAGACCATAATGATAACAGGTCCAAGTAGCAACTCTGGTAAAACTGTATTGACTCTTGGGATAATTAGAGCTATAAAGAATAGAAAAATAAATGTATCTGCCTTTAAGACGGGTCCAGATTTTATAGATACAAAGTATTTAGAATTAGCATCTGGAAAAAGAGCAGGAAATTTAGATATGCATTTGATGGGTAGACAAGGTATATTTAAATCTCTAGAGATGAATGTAGGTGAATTTGCAATAATAGAAGGCGCTATGGGATATTTTGATGGAATATATAATACATTTGAAAATTCAAGTTATGATATTTCTAAGGAATTAAATGTGCCTTCTATTTTAGTGTATAGTCCTAAGGGAGAAATGTTTTCAGCTATTCCAAAGATAAAGGGTATGGTTGAATTTCCTGGATCAAGTATAAAGGGATTAATATTAAATAAAGTGAGTAAAACTATGTATGAATTATTAAAAGAAAAGATAGAAGAATATATAGATATTAAGGTATTGGGATATTTACCCTATAATGATGAACTTAATATAGAAAGCAGAAGCTTGGGGTTAATAGGAGCAGAGGAAAAGCTGGATCATGAAGAATTAATAGATAAGGCATCTAAGGCAGTAGAGAAGGCTATTAATATAGATGAGATTTTACAAATGGCAAAGTCTTTAAATGTTAAGCCTTATGAATACA